>DUOF01000117.1 GCA_012839015.1 bacterium | reverse complement strand
GCTTTGCAAGTAGTTTTCTATCGTACATAAAGTATACTCTGAGTCTCTTGGGCAGGGAGAACACCCATTGCCTATGTGGAACATCTTCTAAAACTTCAGTTGATAAATATTCACCAAATTCGACTATCTATGGCTAATCCCGGAAAGCTCAATGTGTTATCTTGCGGCTCATTCTGTGTAGAAACCATTTGATTCCTGCGTAAATGTGCTTTGATTCTTGCAACAAGAACACTGGGACTAAAGGGCTTGGATATATAATCATCTCCGCCTACAGTCAGGCCAAGAATCTTATCAATATCGTCATTTTTACAGCTTAAGAAAAGAATGGGGGAAGTGGTATTTTTGCGGAGTTCTTTACATAGTTCAAATCCGTCGGTATCCGGAAGAAGAACATCTAAGACTATTAAGTCCGGTTTATGTATTCTTATTGCATTCAATGCTTCGGTACCGTTGTTTGCTGTAACTACGTTTATATTATTCTTTACAAGGTAAAGCTCTATAAGATTACAAATATCAATTTCGTCGTCTATGACCAAAACTGTTTCGCCTGCCATTTTGTATCAACCCTTACCAAATTTAAAGTTAGATATAAAATTCGACAATTTCATATTAACTGTAATTTGGCTTTTAATCAAGCATTTATGATGGATAGTAGCGAAAAGTGTCCTTTAAAGGTGTATTTTTATATTTACTTATAATAATTAATCAATTTTTAAATTATAAGGGAAATATTAACCAGTTTTTATGCTATACTTGATTGTGTATTTTTCATTATTAGCATTAAGCTTGGAGGGTTCTTATGCGAAAGATAAAAATGAACTATAAATTATATGTTGTAGGTATAGCCTTTCTCTTAGTTATTCTTCTAATCGGAAGCTCTATTACTTATAAAAATATAAATGAAAAGGTAATTGTTGAGGCTGGTTCAGAACTTCCCCCGGCCAGTGTCTTTTTGAAAGATATTAGTGATTATGCAGAATATATTACAGATACAGATCAACTAAACTTAAACTTGCCTGGTACCTACGATATTAGGATAGAATTTAAGGGACGAAAGTATAAAGTAAAACTGGAAGTTAAGGATACTATTGCTCCTGAAGCAAAAACAAATGATTTGGATCTTTATGAGGCCAGAACCGTGGAGCCTCAAGAATTTATAGAAACCATCACTGACGCCACTGATGTAATTATTACTTATAAAGCTGAACCTGATTATAGTTTGACAGGTAATCAAAAGGTGGTGCTAGTGCTTGAAGATACATCAGGCAACAAATCAGAGCATGAAGTAAATCTAAGAATATCTAAAGTTTTGGAAAGTGGCAAAGTTGAAATTAATGACGAGAATTTTGGTGTGGATATCTTCCTAAAGGACAAAAATGATGCAGCCAGAGCCTCGTTTACTAAGACCTCTTTCGTGCCTGGAAGTCTTGGCACATATCCTATTTATATTAGTATTGATAATATTGATTACGAATCAAAAGTGGAGGTAGTGGATACCGTTCCACCAACAGGTATTGCGGTAGACAGAACATTTTGGAGCAATGAAGAGTTTAATGCTGCTGATTTTGTAACTGAAATAGTTGATGCCACAGATGTTTCAGTAAGCTTTTTGACAGAGCCTGATCTAAGCTGTGGGGGGGATCAAAAAGTGAAAATACTTCTGACAGATCAAAGTAATAATCAGTCTGTACTCGAAGTTAATCTTACATTAATGATTGATACAGAGCCACCAATAATATATGGGGCTGAGGATAGAACAATTTACCTAAATAAGCCTGTTGCATATAAAAAGGGGATATATGTTGTAGACAACAGAGATAATGAAATCGAATTAGAGGTTGATAGTAGTAGGGTTAACATAAAGGAAGAGGGCTCTTATAAGGTGATTTACAGTGCTACCGATTCCAGTGGTAACACAGCTCAAAAGGAAGTGACTTATACAGTTATTAATTACACTATTGACCCAGATGAAGTTATAAAAATGGCGGATGAAATCTTGGCAAGAATCATTAAAGAAGATATGACCCTCAGAGAAAAAGCTCTGGCGATTTATAAATATATAAATAAAAACGTTTATTACATAGGGGTGTCTCACAAAGCGGACATGTTTACTGAAGCCTATTATGGAATGTTAAAAAGCCCGGGAGATTGTTATACATATTTTTCAGTATCGGATTTGATGCTTAATAGAGTAGGTATTCCCAATATAAGAGTAGAGAGGCTAAAGTATGAAGGAGATACAAACCATTATTGGCACATGATAAACTGTGGTGATGGTTGGTATCATTTTGATCCCTGTATACATAAACCAGAGTTTTTTTCATTCATGCTAACTGATGCGGAAGCTGAGGAGTATTCTCGAAAAAGAGGGAATAATGCATATTATTATAGACATGACAAGGAAAAGTATCCTGCGACTCCCGAAAAATAAAATGAAGTATAAAATATGTTACAAAAACATTTCGCCATCAACAGAGGGGGTTTGTTTTATGGTGCATTTATGTTAAAATGTATTACGATTTATTAGAGAGATATTTTTCGTTTTCTACACATATGGAGGCTTTTATGAGAAAGAACAAAAGGATTTATAGATTTTATATACTAGTATGTATATTAATTACTTTACTAATATTACTGTTTGTTAATGCGTTTAAGTATAATAATATAAATAAGAAGATTGTAACAGAAGCTGGTGCTGAGTTGCCTAGCGCTAATGTATTTTTAAAGAAAAGCACAGTACAAGCAGATTATATTACAGATATGAGCCTTATTGACCTGAACCAACCAGGAGTGCATAAAATAAAGATTGCATCAGATGGGCGTAAATATAATGTTAGGTTAGAAGTAAAAGATACCACTGCTCCTCAAGCAGAGATTAAGAATATAGATTTGTATGAAAGTAGAGCTGTAGAGCCACAAGAATTTATAAAACAAATAACAGACGCTACAAGTGTTAGTGTTTCATATAAGGCTACGCCTGATTTTAACAAGATTGGAACACAGAATGTGGATTTGCTTCTTGTAGACAGCTCAGGGAACAAATCTGAATTTCAAGCTAAATTAAGAGTTTCCAAAACAAAGGAGACAATAAAAGTAGATATTTTAAACAGAGCATTGAATCTTGAATCCTTCCTAAAGGAAAAAAATGATCTACCTGCTGCTACCTTAATAGAACCACAAAGTGTGCCGGAGAAGCTTGGTACCTATCCTGCAAAAGTTTTGATTAATGATATTGTTTATGAGTCAAATATATTAGTAACTGATTTAACTGCACCAAAAGGGGAAACTGTAAACCAAAAGGTATGGCAAAATGATACTATTGAGGCTTCACGATTTGTAAGTAAAATAGTTGATGCCACTAATGTTACAGTTGCCTATAAGGAACAACCGGATTTTACCCGCCCTGGCGACCAGGTTGTTAAGCTTTTGCTGACTGATGAGGGAGGCAATGAGACAGAACTTGAGGCCATGTTAACTGTTGTTCAGGATACAGAACCACCAGCTATCTATGGTGTTAAGGACTTAACAATATATATTAATAATCCGGTTTCTTATAAGAAGGGTGTATATGTATATGACAACAGAGATGGAGAGATTTCTGTATCGGTAGATAGTTCACAGGTTAATCAGAAGGAAGTGGGAACCTACAATGTAATCTACACTGCTACAGATTCTTCAGGAAATACATCAACAAAAGAAGCTAAATGCAATGTTAAAGAAATGACCGTTACTATGGAACAGCTTGAGGCTCTCGCAGATGAGATACTGGCGAGGATTACCACTCCCGATATGACATTGAGAGAAAAGGCTTGGGAAATATATGAGTATGTTAACAAACATCTTACCTATACAGGTTATTCTGATAAAACTGATTGGATGTTTGAAGCCTATAACGGAATTACTAATGCTGTAGGTGATTGCTTTACCTACTTTGCCATGTCAGAGCTATTTTTAAACAGAATAGGTATGGAGACTATGAGAGTTGAAAGACTTACAAAACCCGGAGAGGCAAGGCATTACTGGCATTTAGTTAATTATGGAGAGGGTTGGTACCATTTTGACGCATGTATCCACATCCCCAAATTGGTATCATTTATGCTGACAGATGCTGAAATGGATGCATTTTCAGCAAGGGTAGGCAAAGATAATTACTATTATAGGTTTGATAAGAGTAACTACCCAAGAACCCCTGAAAAGTAAGAGTTCAAAAAAACTTGGGTCTGATTATGGATTAATCGCCACGAATGAAGAATTTATACAAATAGAAAAACCCTGAAAGGGGGAATACTTACGAAAGAACTGGGTGTTATTGGAGGACTAGGTCCGATGGCAACTGCCTATTATCTTGAATTGGTGGTTAAAATGACAGATGCAAAAAATGATCGGGAGCATGTGCCAATGATTATATACAATCATCCTGCTATTCCCGATCGCACGGATTATATTCTAGGCAAAAGTAAGGAAAGCCCTCTTGATGCTATTATAGCCATTGGAAAATCACTGGTTGGTCAAGGTGTGCAGCACATAGCCATACCGTGTATAACCGCTCATTTTTTTTATGAAGAACTATTAAAAAATATAGAAGTACCTATTATTAATATGCTCAGAGAAACAGCTGATTATTTAAAATCTAAAAGCATTGACAAGGTTGGTATTATGGCCACTGACGGGACAATCAGTGGTGGTTTTTTTAAAGATGAGCTGGAGAAACAGGGCATTAAGGTTGTAACTCCGAGCGATAAGTCCCAAAAAAAGGTAATGAGCATAATATATGACGATATTAAGGCTAACAAGCCTTATAATATTAATGATTTTAGATTTGTGGAACAAGAATTAAGAGCAGCAGGGGCTCAAGTAATCATATTGGGTTGTACCGAGCTTTCGTTAATTAAGCGAGACGGACAAACAGGACCGGGTTATTTGGATGCCATGGAGGTTCTGGCAGTTAAATCAATAGAGCTTTCAGGTGCGTCGGTAAAAGAAGAGCATAAAAATTTGATTACATAACCCAAAATACAAAGAGGGGTATCATATGAAAAGACAAAATAATATATTAGAATACTTAGACAATATTGTAAATGTTCATCCGAACAAAATCGCATATGCCAATGAAACCGATGAGCTGTCATTCCGCACTGTTTATGATAATGCAAGAGCTATAGGTACATTTTTACATGAAGAGGGAAGATATAAAGAACCGATAGTAGTTTTTATGAGGAAGCATCCAAGCACCATAGTTGCCTTTTTAGGCGTTGTATATGGGGGTTGCTATTATGTTCCTATTGACGATGAAATGCCAAGACACCGCATAGAATTGATATTTCAAAATTTAAAGCCTGGTGCGGTTATTTGTGATGAAACAACCATTGATTCTGTGAAAAACTTTGATTTTAATGGTTCGGTATATTCCTATGACGATATGATTAAAAAGCCAATTAATCAAGTTGCTTTGGATGAAATCAGGGACAAGGCTATAGATACAGATCCCATTTATATAGTATTTACATCAGGCTCAACAGGTAAGCCTAAGGGTGTGGTTGCCTGCCATCGTTCAGTTATAGATTATATAGAAACACTATCTGAAGTGTTAGAAATATCTGAGGATACAGTTTTTGGCAATCAGACGCCTCTTTACGTTGATGCCTGTTTAAAAGAAATTTATCCGACTCTTAAATTTGGTGCAAAGACTTATATCATACCTAAAGAATTGTTTATGTTTCCTATAAAGCTGGTTGAATTTTTGAATAAATTTAAAATTAACACAGTGTGTTGGGTTGTTCCTGCTTTGACCTTGATATCCGGTCTTGGAGCACTTGAAAAGATTATTCCTGAATATTTGCATACAGTAGCATTTGGAAGTGAAGTTTTCCCTATAAAGCAGTATAATATATGGAGAAATGCCTTGCCTAATGCTAAATTTATTAACCTTTACGGGCCTACTGAGGCTACGGGAATGTCCTGTTACTATAAAGTTGACAGAGAATTCGCCTTGGACGAAGCAATACCTATTGGAAGGCCTTTTAAAAATACTGAGATTTTGCTTTTAAATGATGAGGACAAGCTGGCCTCAAAAGGTGAACAGGGTGAGATTTGCATCAGAGGAACATCGCTTACTCTAGGTTACTACAATGATTTTGACAAGACTAATGAGGTTTTTGTACAAAATCCTTTGAACACTATTTATCCAGAGTTGATTTACCGCACTGGAGATATTGGCAAGCTTAACGAAAGAGGAGAACTTGTCTTCATATCCAGAAAAGACTACCAAATAAAGCATATGGGGCATCGTATTGAGCTTGGGGAAATAGAAATGGTCATGAATCAAATGGAAGGCATCCAAAGCGTATGTTGTATTTTTGATAATGACAAAAAGAAGATTATTCTATATTATGTAGGTGATGTGTCTAAAGCAGAGACTGTAAATTACTGCAAAAATAAGCTACCCAGGTACATGGTTCCTAATCTCGTTGAGAAGCTTGACGTTATGCCACTTACTTCTAATGGTAAAATTAACAGATTAGCTTTGAAGGAAAGATACTTAAACAGATGATACATCAGAACTAAAAAAGACATAAATGAATAATGTGACACATTGTTCATAAGGAGGAAATATGGAAGCATTATTTGAAATACTTGAAGAATTACATCCAGAGGTTGATTTTAAAACAAACACGAGATTGATTGATGATAAAATATTGGACTCCTTTGATATTATTACCTTAATTGCTGAAATCAATGATGCATATGACGTTGCAATTCCGGCTCATGAAATAATACCGGAAAACTCTAGATAGGAAATTGCTTTTCTATATCTAAACTATAGCATCACATTTTTACCAAATCAACAGCCTCTAATTAGCATAATTAACAATATATGTTAGATAAATAGGATGATATATATTAAATACT
>DUOF01000012.1 GCA_012839015.1 bacterium | reverse complement strand
TTTCTTATAAAAAGTGCCGTCATTTTTTAAAATAAAAAAAGCCCTAATCACTAGGAATTTAGGGCTTTTATTGGCGGAGAGTTAGGGATTCGAACCCCAGGATGCTTTCACATCAACGGTTTTCAAGACCGCCGCTTTCGACCGCTCAGCCAACTCTCCAAATTTAGTTTTTAAATTATTATTTTTATAGACAATAATTTCAATTGGTAGACATTTTGGTAGACATTCGCACTTTTGCAAATATCAAGGTAGACAATTTTATTACTTAAACCGTCTGGTTCAAATAACAAAGTAAGCCTTAAAAACAAATGTTTAAATAGGTAAAGTCTAAAACCTAATAGACATATGTGTGGAGTTAACAAACTGATTCCAGTTATTTTTCAAGACTTCCTGGGTGTAGCCTTAAAAGAGGCTAAAGAGGAATCCGGTCTAGACAAAATAAATGTTTTAGATGAGAATATATTTTCACTTGAAATAATACCAGTGCTTGGTCATTTCAAAAGAGGTAAATATGTAAGTGGACACTTACATTTATCAATAATTTATTTATTTGAGGCAAGTGAACAAGAAACCTTAAAGATAAAACCAGATGAGAACAGCGGTGTTGCTTGGTTTCCACTTGATGAAGTAGTAAGTGCCTCTAGCGAACCACATATGCAGGTTATTTATCAAAAGCTAATTGATAAATTTAAAATAAGGTTTGCTATTTAAGATACTAATAACTATAATAAAAAAAAGTGAGGTTTAATGATGAAAAAAGGACGTTTAATTATTTTTAGTGGCCCGAGTGGAGTAGGTAAGTCTACTCTTAGGAAAGAATTGTTTGAAAGAGGAAATTTAAATCTAAGATATTCAATTTCTATGACCACAAGACCAATTAGGGTTGGAGAAGAAAACCATGTAGATTATCATTTCGTAAGTGAAGAAGAGTTCTTGCAAGCTCTTAAAGAGGATAGGTTTTTAGAACATGCTCAGTTTATTAATAACTACTATGGAACCCTTGAAAAAGACGTTGATGATCTTTTAAATAAAGGGTATAACGTTATGCTAGAAATTGAGGTCAAGGGTGCTAAACAAGTACTAGAGAAACGTCCAGATGCCCTAGGTATCTTTATTGTTCCACCTAGTTTTAGTGAGTTAAGAAATCGCATCGTAAATAGGAAAAGTGAGAGCGAAGATGTAATTAACAAGAGGCTTAATATGGCCCATGAAGAAATGAAGTTTAAAGACACATATGATTATGTTGTCATTAATGATAAGTTAGAAAATGCAGTTGAAGAAGTTAGTAAAATAATCTTAAAAGAGTGTCCTAGTTGTTAGTTTTTTATTGTATAATAAAAACATAAAGGGGAGTGTTTAAGATGAGTGAATTTTCAAGTTTTACTAATAAACTTAATAACTATTTGATAGTTAAGAAGAGCCTACCAAGAGAATTAGTAAATGAAGTAGATGCCGTTAAAGCCTTTACCTATTTAAGAACTATGCAGCTTCATACCAAAGGAGATTACTATTT
>DUOF01000116.1 GCA_012839015.1 bacterium | reverse complement strand
TTTATATCCGGCATCATATGTATATGACTTACTCGTGAACGGAAATACTTATTGGACAACTTCTCAAGCTTAGTAATCAACTCCATACACTGATTGTACGGAATATGTTTGCTAAACAGCAGGCTATCTATCAGCAAACGCAATTCTGCATCGGTAAAATCACGTACAAGATAGAAATCTGACAAAATGCTGCTTTCTTCAAGCTCACCTGTTTTAGAGTTCTGCACCATACGGATTGTTTCGCTGTACTCTATTTCATATCCAAAATCAATAAGATACATAAGGTTTCGTTTAACAGCCTTACGGTCTACTTCTATATTATAATCTGTTCGTAAAATGTCAACAATATCCTTTTGACTCAATCTGTGATTTTCATCAGTATATTTTCGAAGGATATCAAGAATACTTATAATAAGTAATTTTTTGGGCTGTATAGTGTACACAAGACATCACCTCATAACACTTTAACATGTATCATTATACAATATACCATGGGATAATAATAGTTCATCCATGAGTATATTTAATATCTAACCATGATACTTTGCTGTTATAATCCTCCAGCATATCTTTTCAGTTCTTTTATATGTTAGTCACTTAATCAAATCATCATTTGCATCTTTTTAATTGTCATATTCATTCAAAATTTTACAGAGCATAAAGCTTGATTGCATTTTATGTATTAAAGAGCAATTTGTATATTATTTTTGTTTTTATAACTTCCATAGTCCAGCTATTGATGAATCATCCCCGGACAGGGGTTTGACTCAAAAGAATCGCCTTATCGGGTGATCGACAAGTGATAACCCGGCTTAATCGGAGGAACCGTAGCGTAAGGCGGCAAAGAAAAGTCCAAATTACGCCGGCAACGCCGAGGGGTATGTGGGGAAACCCAACAGCCGTGTATCGACTTATAGGCATCTAAGGGGAAACCTATGATGTACTAGGATGGAAGAGTGGAGAGACATTATTATTATGCCTCCCCGTAGCATGAAACTTGCTCCTCTTAGAAAAGGAGTGGTCATGTTGTGTTTAGGTATGTCTCTTAATGCAAGCCTTCCATAATACGCCGGGGGCTCAAAGAAATGAGGTTTTAACAAACCTTGTTTGAGTTCAAGACATAGTCAGCACCATTGGAAACAATGGACCATGTGTCCCCTCGCCTCCACCACAATTTGTCCGGAAACCCGCTAAATAGCGGGTTTTTGGCGTATTTAAAGCAATAATTCCGGCTTATAGGAACTAATTTTATGCCGGAATTAGATAGATTTAATAAAAATTAGGATATAACCGGGCTTATAACTCCATAGCTTCAATCAATTTTTTAGTACCAACCAGACTTATTGCTCTTTTAATATTATAGGCAAGAAAACTAAGCCACAGTTCTGCTGTGGCTTTTTCTTTACCCTTACATAACAGATAATGTGCTCCATGATACCATTTTACTGTTCAAAAGGGATGCTCCGACAGGCACATTCGTTCTTTTATCTTGTTGACATCTTCCTTGATTTTAATTACAACCTTCTTTTTAATCTCATTTTTTCTATTATTGCTATAATAAGGTGTATTTTGAAAGACATCATTTGGTTTCTGATTCAATTAGAGTAATTGGCAATATATTTCTCTAAAGTGGTACAATTTTATATATATAGCTATTATTCCTATATAATACCAATGAAAAGGAGAGAAAAAGATGAACTTTAAAATTGGTGATGTAGTTCAACTTAAAAGCGGTGGTCCATTAATGACAATAGAAGAAATAGGCACCTA
>DUOF01000115.1 GCA_012839015.1 bacterium | reverse complement strand
TCTTGATAGCTAGGTTAGATGGTGAGTTATCTCTATATCCCCCATCAACGTATGTATCTTCGTTTATCTTAGATTTTTTGAATAGGGGAAAAACTGCGGCAGAGGCAATAATATATTCATGTACCTTACCCTCTTCAATCTCATCAATAGATAATTCTTCCATTTTTAATTTCTTTGAAACATTGGTAACCACCAAACCATATTTAATCGGTGAACTCCTAAGTTCTGCTTCATCAACATACTGATAAATAAGGTCATTTAGGGGAGTAGAATCTAAACCCCCTTTAACAAAACTTTCTTTAAGTATTTTTCTAGTAGCACCTGTTGACCAATCTTTGGTATCACTCTTAATTACTAGATCATAACTAACATCCATCCATAGTTTATACAATGTTTCTAGATTGTTACTGGCATATAAACTAGCGTTAATTGCACCAATCGAGGCACCGGTAACTATATCAAACTTAACACCCAACTCTTCAAAGGCCTTAATCGCCCCGACTTGATATGCACCGCGGCTTCCACCGCCTTCTAAAACTAAAGCTTTTTTCAAGGTGCTACCTCCTTCCTATTGACTACTTATATTTTAAATCCTAGTGATAACCTTTACTATTAAACACTATCTTTTTTAATTAGGATGCTTCTTGCTACCAAATGATAATATATCTATGATATTATTACAATGTAGGAGGAATTAAATATGATAAAAGAAATAATTGATTTTACTAGAGCAGGCCGTGAATATAATGAGGATGCTCATTATATTTGTGAAGACTTTGGCTTTGTTTTAGATGGGGCAACTGGTATGGCAGATAAAAAGGTTAGCGATGCTCCAAGCGATGCTAATTGGTTTAGTAATGAATGGAGAGAGTACTTAAAAGAGGCTCTTAAGGATAAAACTAAAACTATCAGAGAAATATTAAGAGAGGGAATCAAAGTTGTTGATGATAAATTCATGGCAATTGAAGGTGCTAATGAATTATCCATTAAACCAATCGCCCCACTTAGTTTATTTAGAATAAACGGAGATGAAATCGAACTATATAGTGTCGGTGATACTAGTATTATAGTTACTTTCACAAATGGTAAAGTAAAACAAATCGCTAAACGCGATGTTGATAAGATAGATAATATAAATATTAAAAGAATTAATAAAATAGCTAAAGAAAAGAATCTAGATGTTCTAGATGCTATGCCGTACATGAAAGAACACCTAGTCAATGCTCGTCTTTTGAGTAATATAAAAGGTGGGTATTGGTCAATCGGAGATAACCCGGAAGTATTAGATCATTCAATCTATAAGAATATACCTTTAAACAAGGTAAAACAAATCATGGTTTTAAGTGATGGTTATAGCCAAGTTTTTGATACTTTTAAGATTTATACTCTAAAAGAGTTTGCAAAAGCAATCGAAGAAGGGGTAAGCGTTAAGAAAATATATGAAGCCCTATATAACGCCCAGGAGGAAGATAATAAAGCTAACAAGTACCCCCGTTTCAAACTAAGAGATGATGCTACTATTGTTGTAATGAAGTTAGAAACCAAATCATTGGTTCATTCTTAGTTTCAACTTTTTAATAATTCTTTTTTCTAATCTAGAAATATAAGATTGCGAGATACCTAGAGTATCCGCGACTTCTTTTTGGGTCATTTCTCTGCTATTATTTAGACCAAATCTCATTTTGAGAATTACCTTTTCCCTTAGTTTTAATTCATCGATTGCTTCAAATAGTTCTTCTTTCTTATCATTGAAGACTAGAGTATTGAAGATTTCGTCTTGGTCAGTACCAAGAATATCACTTAGCAGCAGTTCATTTCCATCAAAATCTACCTTGAGAGGTTGATCATAAGAGACCTCTCTTTTTAATTTAGCTTTTTTCCTAAGATACATCAAAATTTCATTCTCAATACACCTAGAAGCATAGGTAGCTAGTTTTATATTTCTATCAGTCTTGAAGGTTGCAATAGCCTTTATAAGACCAATGGTACCGATACTAATAAGATCCTCTAAATGAAATGAATTACTCTCAAACCTTTTAGCAACATAGACTACAAGCCTTAAGTTATGTTCAATAAGCTTATTCCTAGCCTCTAGGCTCCCTTTTGCATTTTCCTCTAAGAACTTTATTTCATCTTCCCTCTTTAGAGGTGGTAGCAGCGTCTCGCTACCATTAATGTAGTGTACTTCACCATCCAGTAAAAAGTAATTCCTTAGACAATACTTAATTTTATCTAATAATAACAATTTTAACCCTCCTTAGTTACTTAAATATACATTCAATAAACAATCACAACCATTAAAGAAACGACGGTTACTAAAAGCATAATAGACATCTTTTTTCTCCTCTTTGAAGATTATCTCCCCCTTCACACACTTGCTTTTCCCCATTCCACCTACTACAGCATATTCTATCTCATCTGTATTTAGGTTAGTTTTCAAGAAGGACTCAGATATAAATATCACGGGTAAGTTATTTATTGTTAGGGTAT
>DUOF01000114.1 GCA_012839015.1 bacterium | reverse complement strand
TGTTCTTGATAATATTTTGGATATCTATTAGTTGCTTTTTACTACTTATAAAGGTATAGGCAATACCTTTTTTACCAGCTCTACCAGAACGTCCGATTCTATGAACATAATATTCTTCACTTTGAGGTAAGTCATAATTGAAAACAATCTCAATATTATCTACGTCAATACCCCTAGCAGTAACATCACTTGCTACTAAGATAGAGATATTACCTTTTTTGAAGTTATTCATAACCCTGGTTCTTTCAACTTGCGACATATCACCATGTAAACCACCGATTTTGAAGTTCTTGTTCTTAAGGTTGTCAGTGATTTGATCAACCATTGCTTTTGTATTAGCAAATATTAAGGCAGACTTAGGGTTGTGCTTGTAAAGCAAGTTTAACAAAGCATTTTGTTTGTCCGAACTTTTAAGATTGAAATAAAATTGTTCTATCGTTGAGACAGTCCTTTTTTCATCATTAAGTTTGATCACCTTAGGATCTTTTTGGAAAGACTTTGATATCTTTCTTATTTGTGCAGGCATTGTAGCAGAAAATAGTGCTACTTGTTTACTCTCAGGAGTAGTTTCTAAAATAGACTCTACATCTTCCTTAAAGCCCATATTTAACATTTCATCCGCTTCATCCAAAACTACTAGTTTAATAGATTCTAAACGAAGTGTTTTTCTTTTAAGATGATCCATTATTCTTCCAGGTGTACCGATTACTATTTGGGCACCTCTTTTTAGGTCTCTTATTTGATTAGAAATGGCACTGCCACCATAGATACTTGTAACAAAGATGCCTCTACTACCTTTAAGTATGTCATTAAATACTTTCTCAGTTTGAAGAGCTAGTTCTCTAGTAGGTGCTAAGACTAAAACTTGTGTCTTTTTAGAAGAACTGTCACAAGCTTCAACTGCCGGTATAGCAAAAGCAAGTGTCTTACCACTTCCTGTTTGTGATAATCCAACTAAGTCATATCCTTCTAATAATACCGGAATAGATTCCGATTGAATTGGCGTAGCTTTTTCAAAACCTAAGTCATTGATCGCCTCTTGTAATTGTTTGTTTAAATTAAACTCACTAAAATTTTTCATATAATTCTCCTTTAATCCATAATAAAAACGAGTACACCTCGTTTTATTATTATGCTATTTGCTTTTTTTAATAAAAAAAGGAAGTTTTCTAACTTCCTATAAATTAAGCTTCTTTGTTCAGGGTTCTAAGGCCGCGAGCAGAAACATACACGGTTTGTACTTTTCCGTCTATTTCAAGTTTAACTTTATGTAAATTAGCTTTCCATTTTCTACGACTAGCATTCATAGCGTGAGAGCGTTTATTTCCACTCATATTTTTTTTGCCAGTGATTACGCAAACTTTAGCCATAATAATCCCCCTTTTCAACTAACATGCTAGGTAATGATAACACTTTGAAATACATAAATCAACAATTATTAAAAAAATGTCAAAACTTTATGATTATTTTGGGTATTTTTTCAGTAATCACCTCTATTATTAAACACATATAGTAAGAACAAGCTTAAAAGATTTGTAAAATTATTTTAACTAATATATAATATTTACTAGTCAGGAGGGCGTTTTATGACGATTGAAAGAAACAATAATAAAGGAAATGTTAGTATAACCATGGACGCTATTGCTTCAATTGCCGGAAATGCCGCTACTGAGTGTTATGGAGTTGTCGGACTGGTTCCTAAAACTGGTTTTAGGGCAACTGTTGCTGAATTGCTTAGAATTGAAAATTATAAGAAGGGAGTTTTTGCTAGAGAGACAAAAAGTGGAGTCGAGGTAGAAATGTACCTTTTGGTAGCCTATGGGCTAAAAATTACTGAGGTAGTAAGCGAAGTTCAAAAGAAAGTTAAATATGTGTTGGAAAAGACACTGGATATAAAATTTAAATCAATTAACGTTTTTGTAAAAGGAATTAAAATCTTGTAAGTTTTTGGAGGAATATAAATGAAAACAATTAATGGTCATCACTTAAAGCAAATGATCATCTCCGGTGCTAACAATTTATATAATTGTTATCCCGAAATAGACGCTTTAAATGTATTCCCTGTGCCTGATGGAGACACAGGAACAAATATGAATTTAACTATGACATCAGGATCAAAAGAGATCATGAACATCGATAATAAAAGTATTGAAGATGTTTCAAAAGCATTCTCTAAAGGTTTATTAATGGGAGCCAGGGGGAACTCTGGTGTTATTTTGTCACAAATTTTTAGAGGTTTTGCAGCAGGCCTAGAAGGTAAAATCGAAGTTGATTGCTACGGACTTAGTGATGCCCTTATTAGTGCTAAAGATATGGCGTATAAAGCTGTTATGAAACCGGTTGAAGGTACCATTCTTACAGTTATAAGAGAGGCTTCAATTGCCCTGAAGCAACATGTAGACAAGGAACCAAAGGCACTATCTATAGAAGAAGCCTTCGATTACTTCTTGAATGAAGCGAACGAATCATTAAAAAGGACACCAGAATTACTACCAGTTCTAAAGGAAGTTGGAGTAGTAGACTCTGGTGGTGCTGGCTTAATAAAAGTTTTTGACGGATTTAAAAGCGCTATTGATGGGAAAATGATTGAAAGAACAAAACCGTCCTTAAGTCAAGGTCAGGTTGGCAATGTCCAAACTCAAATAGAAAACTCAGAATTTGGCTATTGCACCGAATTTATTT
>DUOF01000113.1 GCA_012839015.1 bacterium | reverse complement strand
TTGCATCAGATGGGAAGATGTTAACTATTATAAAGTCTGTCTCATCGATACTTAGATTAGATTCTGTCTTACTTAGGCTAAGGCTTGTTATATTTTTAACAGCATTTACCGTTACTTCACAAGTTGCAATCTTACCATTGCTAGTTTGTACTGTTATTGTAGCAGTTCCAATTCCTACTGCAGTTAGTAGACCGTTTTCATCTACTTTGACAGAACTGTTATTTGAACTTGTCCAAATAAGTTCTGGATAGGTAATGTCACCTTGCTCACCCTCCTCTTTTATAAGAGTGGCAATTAGTTGAATTGTTTCTCCATTTAGTAAACTAACTTGTTCTTTATCAAGTTCAACCGCTAATGGCTTAATTACTCTTTCGACGTTTATTGTAACGCTATCACTTACATCATCATATCTAACTGACTTAACTGTTATAGTTACAGTTCCAACACTGTGTGCAGTAACAACTCCATCTTCATCAACAGTAGCAATACTATCGTCACTACTTTCAAATGTTACTTCTTTATGAGTAGCATTTTCTGGATCAATACTATAAATAAGTTCGACTGTTTCTTCTTCTTTAATAGTTAATTCTGTTTCTTCTAAACTGATAGATGTAACTGGAATAGCAGCATCAATAACTACTGAAATACTAGCTTCTCTTGTAGTAATTACCTCACCATCGACAAGAATATTAATACTAGCAGTGATAGTTACTTCACCTTCTGTAAGTGCAGTTAATACACCATTTTCATCTACAGTAGCGATGCTTCCATCACTACTTGTAAAGGTAATTACTTGATCTTCATTTAGGTAGGTAGTTGGATTGATTGTTACCTCTAAATCTAGAGTCTTTCCTTCTACTGTATTTACATTTTCGTTTTCAAAGTTAACAGTTATAGGGTTTATAGTAATATTCTTTTCCCCTTTAACTTCATTTTCCTCGCCAGCGTTGTATGTAGCGACAACTTTAATTGTGTAAACATTTGGTTCAGGCAAGACACCGATACTTAAGTTTCCATCTTGATCAATTGATACTACGCCGTCAAGTTCCTCGCTATTTTCTATACTCCATACAATTCCCTCGCTATTGCTAGGTGTAGATTCACCATTGTTGAAAACAAGGGCTATCTTTCTTTTATAAGTTTCATAGATGTTTGAGTCAGTGTGTAGTTCAATGTGTGTCAGTTCTACCTCTTCAACAAATACTCTTATTTCATCTGTTTTACCATACTTTGTTTGAACACTTATTGTAGCCATTCCTTCACTAAGTGCGTGAAGCTTACCGTTTTCATCAACGGTTACTACAGTTTCATTATCGCTTTCCCAAGTTAAACCTTTGTCTGTTGCATCTTCTGGGTTGATTATGAAATCTAGTTGATAACTGTTGTTCATAGATAACAGATAATACTCATTATCCTCATCATAGAACGCATCTTCAAATACAATCTCTATCGTATCGACCGGTATTTCGGTAACTGTGATCCTAGTGGTGTCAGTTAAAGTAGTTTCACCTACTATGACCTTTACTGTAATTATGGCTTCACCTATAGCCTTAGCGCTAACTACTCCATGTTGATCTACACTCATAATTTCACTATTACTAGAAGACCAGACAAGACTATCATAAACTGATCTTAGTGGTAAAACATTAGCAGATAACTGCATTTTAGAGCCAATTGGCATACTAGTTACAGGATCTAAATCTATCTCAACACTTGTAGATTTAATAGAGGTAACATTAACCTTAACACTTGCTGACTTGTTGTTGTCAGTAGTTGCTATGATAAAAGCACTACCTTCACCAACAGCCCTAACAAGACCGTCTTTATCTACTCTTGCTACTTTGTAGTTGGTGGTAGACCAATTAATACCTGTTTCTATATTAGCAGGATCAATAGTAGCTACAAGTTGTATACTTTCGCGTTCTTCGTCCCCCATCACAAGATTAATATCACTAGTTTCATTTAAACTAATACTATTAACTTCTATCTTTTCGTTACATCCAACGATGAACAAAGAGATAACTAGTGCATAAAAAATTCCTATTATTTTCTTCATAAAATCTCTCCTTTAATAATTGACTCAAAAGCCACATATACATTATACAAGTAAATATAAAAATTCAAAATGTTTAGGTCTTTTTTGTTGATAAATTCACACATAAAAAGGTCTAATTTTCTTAGACCTTACGTGTTAGTAGCTATTTTCGTTAAATAAGTCTAACTATAGTTATATTAGCATTTATTGTATTACTTCTTAAAACAAGGTTGTTATTTAGATTTACTACTCTAAGTTGCAACTGATCTCCTTCATTTAACCTAAGTATAACTTCACTTGATACCCTTGTATTGTTTTCACTTATAGCAAGATTTGTATTACTAAGGTTATTAGAGTTTACAAATAAACCAATAGTATTGTTGAATCCAGAGATTGCATCAACCCCGTAATTAATTTGATAAACCCCGGTTCTTGGGATTATAACACTGTTATTATTTTCGATTGTAATTAAGTTAGAATTAACTGTTATTGGTAATTGAATCGGGGTGTTATTAGCCATTATTACTTGTTCTTGCCTTGAAATAAAGTTTCCAAAAATACTAGGCGGAAGTTCAGCATCCCTTCCTCTGGGTCCCGGAACTCCTATAAATATAGGGCGGCACCCTCTTCTAGGCGGGCAGAAAGGATTACACCTGCATGGCCTATTACCAAAACCCATAGATTCTATATCATCATCCCCTAATAGGAAGGCGTTCCTAAGCAATTCATTGTTATTGTCCATTTTAAACCTCCTTTCAGTCTAATATATAATATGAGGCTTTAAATAAATCGAATGGGTAAAGGACAAAAATAGTTTATTGCATATACTAAAATAGGCCGCTTGTTAATAGGGCCTATTGTTTTTAAACTAGTTTTATGTTTTCTAACTCTTTAAGAAGATTATCGACACAATCTATCTTAGTTATTATTATAACTATAATAGTCTTACATTTTTCAGGTTCAGGTCTTGGTTTTGGCATTGGACAACATTTATAGGTTTTATATTTTGATAGGTCGTATTGGTCCTTATGGTCGAATTCGTACTCCATCTATTTGTACCTCCTTTTAAACTTAGAATATGAGGTTAAAAAATGTTAGATAGATAAAAGGACCTTCCTTTTAATAATTGAATAAACACCCCACTTTATCCGTGGGGTATTTATTTATTATTTGACTTCGATAATTATTGGGCAGCAGTTTTTAATCTTTTCAATAAATTTTTCTGCCTTCATACTAGCAACAGCTTTGCTTGTTTTAGAAACAGTGTACAAGATTTCCAACTCTTTTAGATCATAGCTACTAGTGATAAAGGTTACTAGACCATTCTTAAAACGATAATCTAGGATTGTGGTTAAGACATCATCTCTTACCCATTCACTAATTTTCTCATCTCCCAGGTCATCTAACACAAGAACAGTAACATCTTTTACTATATCTATTGTATCGTTAACGTTTTGAGTTAAATCATTGAATCCCCTTTTTAATAATTCCGTGAATTCTCTTACATTTACAAATGCACATTTAACATCTTTTCTAACCAGTCCATTTAAAAAAGCAATGAAGGGAAATGACTTACCAGTGTTGGGTTTGCCAAATACAAAGATTCCTTTTTTATTGTCATTATTAATATCTAGATGGAGTAATTCATACTCTAGATCTATTCTTCCCTCGCGTCCATCCAAATCTTCTAGTTCTACATTAAGATGGGCATCTGGAAAGTCCCTTATTAGATAGTTTTGATTAATTCTTCTTTCTTCTTTCTTTAGATCACAAAGGTCATAGACCCTGACGATGTCTCCGTCCTCATCTCTTACAAGATCCATTTTCATACCTTTAATCTCTTTTTTACAATCTTTTAGACTCTTACAATCCTTGCAAGCTTCAAAGTCCTCGTCATAACTAACAAAGTAACCTAGTAGTTCATCAAACTCTTCTTTGCTAGCCTTTAACTCTTTAAGTTTTTGTTTAATATGGGACTTTTGTAACAAATTTTCTTTTATCCTTGATTTTGTGTCCTTACTAACGATTTGTTTTCCTACTAATGAATCAGAAAACTTAATTTGTTCCATTCTTTTTCTTCTCCCTTCTTAACTCTTTTAGTTTGCGTATTTTTTCAGCTTTCTCTGCGAGTGTTTTATCATCTTCTGGAGTCTCAACTTCGACCGTTTCTTCTGTGTTAATTATTTTTTCCTTGTCTACCTTTACATTTTCCCCTCGTAACTTGTAGGCGTATTGGTTACTCCTGTAAAAGTGTTGCATTGCCTCCTTGGTTGTTTGAATATTTTTTTCTATCAATGTAGAGGCTATTTTCATGATATATGGTCTAGGGATAGTGTTGTTTTGTTTAAACATTACATAATCTACTAGAACATTAATAACCCCTGGGTTTAATTTTCCAATTACAGAGAGGTCTTCTATAATTGTTCTATCATGTAAACTTGGTTCTTTATTTCCTTGTTTGATTCTTAGGAAGTCAAAAGGTTCGAGTTCGTCTAGCATCTCAATCTTTTTATCGATACCGACTCTTTTATCTTCTAATTTTTTGGAAGTTTCAGGTTCTAAGTCTGGCATCTTTTTATACTCAAAACATTTTTGTTTGAATTTTTCTAGGTCTACAGAAGGTTGAAGTGAATTGTTATCAGTTGAAACTTGTAGTATTTCCACTAAATCACTTTCATTTAGTTTATATAAATTTATCATAGCTTCCATAACTTCGATTAATTCTTTAGTAATGATATCTTTTCTAATTCTTTTTTTCTTTAACGCCAGCAAGAATAAATCTAAGTTAAAATTAGATTCAATAGAAGCGCTTGTCCTATCCTTTAAGATGTCTTTCTGGTTAATTATACTTTTAAGGGTATATGTGTCTTCTAAATTAAGGTTATAAACTTCTCCAAAGGTATGGGAAAGGTCTATACAGTTTTTTCTCGAGTCTCGTCTAACTATAAAAGATGATTTAATCCTTAAATAGTCTTCTTCATCAAGAATTTGTTTTAAGAGTGTCCCTAACAATTCGTGTGAGAAGAATTTGCGGGCACTAAGCGGAGCATAGAGTTCATAAATATAACTACCACTTTCCTCACTATAGTAGGTTTTTATAAGACCTAATCCCTCTAGCTTGTTTCTAAATATTTCAAATTCTTTTATATTACATTGCATTAAATTAAATAAATTCTTATGGGTGGCATGATTTAAATCCTCATACTTACATTCTGTCCAAAGGGTAAGATAGAGGGCCATCGGACCAAAACCGCACAACGGTTGGTATAGACGACTTAGTATTTCACGATCATACTCGGTTAAAACACTAGCAAACGCTACTCGATAGGTATGAGTTCCAGTTAGTTTATCCATCGTTGTATTCATGCTAAATCCCCCCGCTAAATCATTATAACATCATTGTGATTTTAGTAAAACAAGAGAATCAATATTTATTGAACAAGGCAAAAAAAAGTATATAAAAACCACCTTAGGTGGTTTAGTCTCACTTGAATATTCTTAACGTTTAGAGAATTGTGGTGATTTTCTAGCTTTTTTAAGACCGTATTTTTTACGTTCTTTTTTCCTAGAATCACGAGTTAACATACCATTACTCTTTAAAATAGGTCTGAAGTCATTGTTGCTTGCTTCTAGTAGGGCACGAGCTATTCCAAGTCTGATTGCACCAGCTTGACCAGTAGTACCTCCACCATTAACATTAGCAATTACATCAAATTTACCTTCACATTGTGTTAAAACTAAAGGTTGTTTTAGATCTCTAACTAAAACTTCATAAGGCATGTATTCATTTACATCAATACCATTAACCATGATTTTTCCTGTTCCAGGGAACAATCTAACACGTGCTACTGAAGTTTTTCTTCTTCCCGTTCCATAGTAAGATAATGGATTTTCTTTCTTAGCTGCCATTTTTGTTCCTCCTTAAATTTTTAATTCCAATACAACTGGTTGTTGAGCTGTATGTGGATGTGTATCTGTTGTATACACGAATAGTTTCTTATACATTTTTCTTCCAAGTCTGCCTTTTGGTAACATTCCCCAAACTGCTCTTTCGAACATTTCAACTGGGTACTTTTCAATCATTACTTTTGCGCTTCTAGTTCTTAGACCACCAGCGTATTGTGAGTGATTGTAATATTTTTTATTGTTTAATTTATCACCTGTTAGTAAAACTTTGTCTGCGTTTAAAACTATAACAAAGTCTCCACAGTCCATATGTGGTGTGTAAATTGGTTTGTTTTTACCTGTTAAAATGACAGAGATTTCAGATGCAAGTCTTCCTAAAGGTTTATCCTTGGCATCAATTACGTACCATTTGCGAGTAATTTCACTTGTTTTAATCATTGTTGTTTGACGTTGCATACTCTTTTTTCCTCCTTAAATATACTGTACCATCAATTGTAGTCTTACCGGGGCTACAACTATGGCAATTGCCGTATAGAATATTACTCTATGTTAGGGCTAATGTCAAGTAAAACAATATTATTTTACTTCCTAGCAATTATCGATAATTTGTTTATTTTCTACCCAGTGCGTTCTACATTTCTAAATTATTTTAAGAACTTATCTTCACCAAATTTATTTAGAGTTCCACACGCTAGTACACCAAGGGCTGAAACTATCAAAAATGAGGTTAAGCCTAGAAATGGAATAGCGACGATAGTGAAGAGGCCCGGCCCTAGATTGAAACCTATGTCCCTATAAAACACTAGTTCTCTTCTAATGTCTAATTCCTTGCCTACCTCCATACTCTTTTCCATACTGTATATATTCATAATTGGGTAAACAAGACCTAGAAGGAAGGCTGACAAACCAATATGTAGGTTAGATATTTGATGACTAGAATAGCTGTTAGCAGAAATTAGTCCGATAATGACCACTGCCTGAACAACACCTGCAAGGGTTGCCATTTTCTTTCTATTCCTGGCGTCTTTAACATACACAAAGCTATAATTTAAAACACTCATCCCAAGAATATAAATTGCTGAAACATAACTCACTACACTAAATGATTGATTTGACGAGAATAAATAAATATTAAAGATTGGAATAATAAATTCATTTATAGAAAACAGAGTCATTAACAGCATAAAAAAATCCTGGTCTTAGATTTTTTTTGCTCATGCTCAACGTTTTGTAATACGGAATCTTCTTTTATTATTTCATTGGATGGTTTTACAACTAAACCAACTCTTTTCATTTCCCTTATGTCTTTGATAAACAAAGGTATTGCACCACTACTATAGATAATCAAGACAAAGATTAGTAGAAACGATTGGTCAAGATATTGAAGAATTAATCCACCACTAATAATGCCAATTATATTCCCGATATTTTCATAAATCTTAACTCTTCCATAGTTGGAATCGTCTTTTTTCATGGTAGCATACAAACTGTTTTCCGGAACCAAAGTAAAGGTCAGTGCAAAAGCGTGGAATAGGGCGGCTAAAACAATTCCTGCAATAAAGTTAACTTCAATTAGTGATACTGAGAAGAAGTATAAGATAACCGGTATTATTCTAATAATTATGAATAACTTTTGATATCTTAGTAACCACTTTTTGAAGATTAAATCTAAGAAGATTCTCAAAAAAGCAAATAGAATCAAATATGAAACTGCATAAAACAGTGCAGTATTAACTGCTGAAGGATCTGTCTTGATCACCGCTCCATAAATAATTGCCGGTATAAATACCGAAATAATATTAATCGCAAATGTCGATAATAACTTAAAGAATTTTAATGAACTCATAATACACATTGCTCTTTCTTAATAAACTGGGGCTCCAGTGAAGAAACCCTTAAATTGACTCTATTCGATTTCTTCAATGTATTCATCGTATGTAGTCAGTCTGTCTACTATCCCGTCTTCTTTAATTTCTATAATTCGGTTAGCGACTGTTTGTAATATCTCATGGTCATGACTTGTAAACAATAGAACACCTTTATAGTTAATCATCCCCTTATTAAGCGCAGTAATAGTTTCTAAATCTAAATGATTGCTAGGATCATCCATGAACATTAAGTTACCTGCTGTTAGCATGGCTCTTGCTAGCATACATCTTACTTTTTCTCCACCAGATAATACCTTAACCTTTTTCAGGGCTTCTTCGCCCGAGAAAAGCATTCTACCTAACCAACCCCTAATAAAGGATTCATTTTGATCGGTTGAATATTGCTTTAACCAATCAATTAAATTAAGGTTGTTATTTTTGAAATAACTATCATTATTACTAGGTATGTAACTATTAGTAATTGTTTGTCCATATTTAAATTCACCTGAGTCTGCTTCTTCTAAACCATTTAAAATATTAAATAGCATTGTAGTCTTAGCTGAGTTATCACTAAGGAAGGCGACCTTTTCCCCTTTGTTTATCCTAAAAGAAACATTTTTAAAGTAACCCTCTTTAGTAAGGTTGTTAACCTCTAGAACATCATTACCGATGTTTCTTTCAAACCTAAAATCAATGAACGGATATCTTCTGCTAGATGGTTTAATATCATTTAAAGTTATCTTTTCTAATTCTTTTTTTCTAGATGTAGCTTGTTTGGATTTTGAAGCATTAGCAGAGAATCTGGCAATAAAGTCTTGTAATTCTTTAATTCTAGC
This sequence comes from bacterium, assembly GCA_012839015.1. Classification (GTDB taxonomy): domain Bacteria; phylum Bacillota_I; class Bacilli_A; order RFN20; family DUOF01; genus DUOF01. The sequence continues at coordinate 11,143 of DUOF01000113.1, read as the reverse complement.
TTCCATCTTTTTATTGGCATCCTGAGCTTGTTTTAAAATGAGTTGACTAGTCTCATACCAAAAGTCATAGTTGCCAACAAAAACATTTATCTTGCCATAGTCAACATCACAAATATGGGTACATACTTTATTTAGAAAGTGTCTGTCGTGTGAAACGACTATAACTGTGTTTTCAAAGTTAAGTAAAAAGTTTTCAATCCATTTTTTAGCTTTAATATCTAAGTTGTTGGTAGGCTCGTCTAAGATTAATATTTCTGGATTTCCAAATAAGGCTTGGGCAAGCAATACTTTTACTTTAACCCTTCCATCTAAATCTTTCATCCTTATCTCAAATGAATTTTCCTTAATACCTAAACCATTCAGTAGTTGGGCAGCATTGCTCTCAGCACTCCATCCATCAAGCATAGCAAATTCCTCTTCTAGTTCACTGGCTCTGATACCATCTTTTTCAGTGAAGTCTTCCTTACTATAAAGTTTTTCTTTTTCATTGTTAATTTCTACTAGACGTGGATGCCCTAAAATAACTGTTTCTAAAACAGTGTATTCATCGAAAGCATTTTGATCCTGGTTTAGGAATGATATCCTTTCCTTTTTAGGGACAATTATCTCACCTTTATTTGGTTCTAGTTCACCAGATAAGATTTTTAAAAAGGTGGACTTACCAGCACCATTAGCACCGATAACCCCATAACAATTACCCTTAGTAAATTTTAAATTAACGTCTTTAAACAAGACTCTAGCACCAAATTGCAAACTAACATTAGCTACTTGAAGCATTAATACCACCTCTTCTTTTATATATGTATTGATATAATAGGTATTGTATCAATAGACCTATTAAAACCCCAGTTAAAACGTCACTTGGGTAATGAGCGCCGACTATAATCCTGCTAAGCGCTACTGATATAACCCAGGTTACCGTTAATAAATATACTACAATTCCCTGGCTTTTGCTAGTTTTAAAAAACTTTGTTAATAGATTAAGCATTATAATACTAGCCGCTGCACCTGAATGACCCGAAGGGAATGACTTACTACCACCCAAGAAGTTAATTTTTAGAAAATTAGAGTAACCCTCGTAGTTTTCCCCTAAATTTCTAAAACGGGTCCTTCCCCAAATGTTTTTAATAAGTTCAACGCCTACGGCAGTGAACAGACTTGCTATCAAGTAATAAACGGCAAATCTATTAAATTTAACTAAACTACTTGGTCTAAGATCACTTATTACTTTAAGCAGGACAAGATTAATAACACTACTAAAAAAGATAGAAATAGCATTCACTAGAATAAAATTATCGCTAATCCTACCAAATGAGTTAACAAAAGCTAGATACAGACCAATTAGGGAGATAACTATATAAAGGTAACGACGTTTTTGGTTAACTAACTTAAATTGACTTAACCCGAAAAAGGGAAGTCCCAAGTATACTGGGAATTCACCCCAAACATCAAAAAACGTCCAAAAGGAGATGTAGTATTATTTAAATATATATTTATATTTAAATCATAAAGATAAAATATTATATAACTTAGTATTATTAATGATACGACAATAAGATTAATTGTCTTTGTTTTCATTAAACTTTCCTTTGTTCTTTAACGGTTTATAAAATGTTCTGTCTTCAAGGGCAAATATCCTATTAGTGAATTCTCCTTCTTTAACATCTTCTAGAGCCTTGTCAATAGCGTTCATTCTAGAGTCAATGTTATCAATAAAAGATAATATTTCCGCCTCTTTAGTTAAAGGCGGCACCGGTGAACCAAACTCCATTTTACCGTGGTGCGATAAAACCAGATGTTGTAGAATAACTGGGATTTCCCCCCCAATCCCTAACCTATCTGCAGCTTGTTTAATTTGGGCCTGAGTTATGGATATGTGACCTAGGAGTTTCCCAGGTGTCGTATATCTGGCTACTATCGGACCACTTAGCTCAATAGTCTTTCCAACATCATGTAAAATAACACCAGCGTACAAATAATCCTTATCTAAACCTGGGTAAAGTTCTACCATAGCCTTAGCAAGCCTTAACATTGATACGGTATGGTGCATAAGACCTGAGGCATAATCATGATGATTCTTGCTAGCGGCCGGATAAATAGAAAATGAAATAAAGTTATCTTTGATTACCTCTTCTACTATCGCCCTGACATCTTCATCTTCAATCGCCCTAATGTAATCGAAGAACTCTTTCTCTAATTCGCTTTTCTTAATAGGTGCACTCTTCACAAAATGAGTAGGGTCTATATCCTTGTCTTCAACAAGCTTTCCTCCACCTATTCTCACTTGCAAACTGCCTCGATAATTTAAAACATCTCCGCTAACTTTAACTATATTTCCGGATTGAAAGATTAGTTCATCCCCTTCATTTATTTCCCATTTTTTAGCATCTATAGTACCACTAGAGTCTTGGAGTACCACATTATAGTAACTACTACCCTTCGTAGTAATGCCTCTTGTAACATTGCTAATTAAAAAGTTTTGTTCAATCTTTTCATCAGCTACGAATTCCTTAATCAATTTCATTTTCAACAACCCCCCTGAATGCTCTTTCTATTATATCATTTTTAAAACCCTTATTAATTAACTTGGCCTTAATTTTTGCTCTTATTGGCCATGAATTTAAATCCTCTTCCCTTTTGCAAAGTTTTATTAATTGCTTCTTTACACTTTCGATTTCTGATTCTTCATCGAAATGTAAAATATTCTTGACCTTTTCAATGTCTTTGAATGAGTACCCTTTGCTTAACAAGTTGTTAGTTATCTTTTTCTTGGTTAGGGCGAAGGAATCATTTTTGTATCTTGATGAATAATTTTTTATTAACTTTATTAAGTTTTCCTCATACTCCTCTTCATCAATTGAAGATATCGCCACATCAATGTCTTTGTATGATATCATTCTTTCATTTAATTTTTCTCTTATTTTTTCCTTGCCGTGTTTATTTATAAGACTTCTATTTACAATGTCCCTAGCTAGCTCCAAATCATTTAGATAACCCTGACTCCTAAAAGTGATTAGTAGTTCCTCGATGGTTTCTTCGTCAATTGAAACCTCACTTAGTAATAGTGATACTTCCACTTCACTACGTCTCTTCCTATTCATGAATTTATAAGCTGCTTCTTTTGCTTTAAATATTTTTTCTTGATTAATTGCTTTTGCAACTTCTTCTTTAGTTATTTCATTATCTATTATTAAAGGATTATTAAGATAGTTTTCCTTACTAATTAAAAAGGATGTGTTATCACTTAGTGTAATTTTAACCTTATCTTTCTCTTTAACCACATTTATTATCTTCAATTTTACCACCACTCTCATATTAGCTAATTTCACCTGCTTTTTAAATGGTAGGTGTCATTTATTATGATTTTTTGATTATTTAATAACTTACTAAAAGAATTAAAGTCACAAGACAGTACATAACTTATTTTTTTATTCGTCTCTGTGAAGCTAAAATCATAACCTTTACTCTCCACATAGAAAATAAGCTCAGAGCTTACAAACAGATTGTTATTTAAATCTATTTTAATTTGTGAGTTTACAAAACTAGCCTCATTGAGTTTTTGATAATAATTAATTAAATCAATGTTTATAATTAGTGTTAAGAATATTATAACAAACCTAACTATCCCTCTTATCTCCTTAGCCATTTATAATCACATCCATAAAGATTGATAGTTCTACAAAGTATCCGATTAGATAAATGATAAGTAGATAACTTAGTTTTCTTGTCTTGGCACTTAACCTATTTTTTACTTTAAGTAACAGCTTATTTATATATTCCTTATAATCCTTGATTGATTCTTCTTTTATAGTCTCTAAATCCTCATTGGTAATCATTTTATCTTGATGCTTAATAGTAGCAAGGTACAAGTTATTAACGTAAGGCATATTTAGTTTGTTTACCTCTTTTGTGAGTTGCACCTCATTAAAATTATCGGCATCTGAAAACAACATTTGTTTATACAGTGAGTCCCTAAATAGATGCTTTTCCTGTTTTGATAGAAAACGCATAGATAAAGACAAAGATACTAGAATCGAAATGATGAATATAAGATTCACAAGAGGGTTAATCTTGATAACTAAATTAAGCAATAGAGAGGTTGTTTGAATAATAATTGCTAATAGTATACTATAATTTATTTTTTCTGTGCAAAACGATACTAATTCCTGCCTCAGCCCTATTTCAAAGTTAGCGAACTTGCTGATCATCTTAAAATCCCTTCCCTCTTCTATACACTTAAGGATACTATGCTTTTCAAGACTAAACATTTCGCCTTCCTTGATAGTAAGTTTATCTCTGATTTTATTTTTTCTACTCATGTTCCATTTACTAATATAAGTAAATAGTTCACTATTTGCTTCTAACTTTTGTGAGTAAGCATTAAGTTTCTTTAACCTAAGAACCATGTAAGAATTAAAAAATAAAGTGATAATTAGAAGTTGTTTTAAAGTTACATCGCTCCATGATATAAAACAAGTAATATAGAAAACGTTTAATACAAAAAGTTTTATAAAGATCCTATTCACTCGTAGTACCTCCTTTATTTTCCTTCAAACACAGGTTATGTTCCTTGGTTATTATTTCAAAAGACAGCTTTATTTTTAGACACGATTTATTTCTCTTTGTCTCTACCGTATAATTATTTAAATTTATTCCACTAAAATAATTGTAAATGGCCTTTTTTGTTCTCGTTTCGCTCAAATACACCCTGATTGATCCATCATATTCATAATCAATAATCTCGAATAAATCTATATATCCAAAATAAAGTACTAGGTTGTAAAAATTGTTTACCTCCCTGTTAACACTTATACAAAAAAGGTTGGTTAGTAGTGCGACTATAAGTAGAAGATAGGTTTTCATCTAATAGCCCCTTAAGCAATACTGTGCCTCATAACACTTACCAAGAAGGCTGTTATTGATTTCTACACTAAAAGGGATTGTAAGAGTATCAATCGAACTTGAAAACTCTTTGAACTCTATTAAAAAATCAGCCTTTTTAAATGATAGCGGTAGGTGGATTTCATCCACCCTAACTAAATCATTGTGGTACTCCTCATACATTATCCCGCTCGTGTAATCCAGATAATAATACTCATCCAAGACGAAGTAAAAAGTATTATTTTCTTCCTTTTCTAACCTTATCATAAAGGGGTGACCTTTACCCTCGATGTATAGTAACTTTGGGTCTTCTATCTTATCCCTTAAGTAAACAACACCATATTTACTCACGTTAATATCTTCTTCCATTCCTATTAAACTTATTTCAAGTTTTATTTTGCTTAGGTCAAACTTGTTACTAAATAAAAGATATTTTGATTTGTATTCCTTTAAACCTATTTTCAACCTTGAACTTTGAACTGAGTCTTGACTGACTTTTATAAATTCAACACCTGTTGTTTCACAATGGTTATTAAAGATACTAAGCGTACAATCTATTAGCTTTAGTTTCTCAATATCCATTGATAGGGTTTCTTCTTCCATTGTATATACACTCCTAAAAACAAAGGTTACCAAGTAATCCTTGTCTAGTTCACGTAAAGGAACACTAGCATATACTTCTCCATCCCCTTGAAGTGATAACTTGCTGTTAAAACGGTGTTCTAAAACCCCGTCTTTGTTTTCAAAACCTATTGTGAGTTCTAATTCATCATACCCCTTAACACTGTAATTAATTAGAAAAGTAGTTTCACCTTGTGAAAAGTTATCTGCTTGGTAGACGATGTAATTTATTAGTGTCTCACTCTTATTAAACGGAGTGAAACTTAGGCTAAAAATACTTGAAAGTAATATCAAACAATTAAACCATCTGTAGATCATACATAGCCTCCATGAATTCGTCCATTGCCCTCCCTTTTAAGCGATAGTAAGTACTCCTTGAATAGTAATATAACCACCAATTACTATCCTGACTCTCGAAATAATCATTCCTCAAGATAATTGAGTATTCCTTATCCATCGCACCAAGCACCATGTCTAGTAACTTAATTAGGTTCTCATAGTGCTCACGGTCTTTTTCATTTTTACCAAGATAATCAGTGCTATTTTCTCTAACACCTTGGTGCATAAAATAATTTACGTAGGGTTTAGAAGTAAATATCTTTGCCTTTTTGTATTCCTTGCCTAGCCTCCTTATTATTTTACATTTTTCTTTAAAGTCTAAATTCTGTTTCATGAAATTTTCCTCCTTATAATTTAATACAGACTTTTTTGTAAAAATCCTTAAATAAAAAAGGGCCCTAAAATAAGCCCGACAAAAGTATAATGTTATTAATAATTATAATTTACCTAATATTTATCAATAAAGCAATCTTTACACTAAATAAAAAGTTATAGGTAACCTATAACTAGTTAGAGTTTTCGACTTCAATAAGTCCGTATCCACCCTTTTTTCTTTGATATACAACAGCGATGTGTCCGTTTTCACTATCGCGGTAAATATAGAAATCATGTCCAAGCATTGTCATACTACCAATAGCTTTATCTAGATCCATTGTTTCTACATCGATTACTTTGGTCTTTACTAGGACGTCTTTTTCATCTTCTGCTTCTAGTTCTCTTATTTCATCCATTGCTAGAACAGTTGCAAAACTTTCTTTGTTCTTTCTAGACATCTTTGTTTTAGCTTTTCTTAGTTGTCTCTCAAGTTTTTCAACCACTTCGTCAATACCGTTATATAAATTTTCATTGGTAACTTCCGCCCTCATAATAGCTATCTTAGTAGGTATAGTTACCTCTATTTTCTGTCCTATTTTTTGGTTGGTAACCACCACTCTGCAATCCACGTTTTTAACAATGAAAAATTTCTCTAAGTTAGCTAATTTGTCCTTAATGCTATCTTCCATCGCTTTGGTTACTTCTATATTTCTGCCAATAATTTGATAATTCATTCTTTATTTCTCCTCTCAAATATACATTTATACTAGCACAGGATTTTTTTATTTACAATCATTGCACCTTAGAAAATACTTTTTAATTTCTTTTACTTTATCTAATCTCTCGTAAGGTAAATCTAGTTCATCCCTTCCAAAGTGTCCGTAACTAGATAGGGGTAAATATTTAATATTTAATAGGTCAAGTTCCTTTATTATTCTTCCAGGTCTAAAGTCGAATAACTGCTTAATCATTTGTAGTATTTCTTCATCTTGATACGATGATGTATTAAACGTATTTACATTTAAAGATATTGGTTTAGAAAGACCAATTGCGTACGCTACTTGTAATTCACACTCTCTAGCAATGCCACTGGCAACTATGTTTTTTGCGATATATCTTAGGTAATAGGCGGCGCTTCGATCTACCTTTGATGGATCTTTTCCGCTAAAGGCCCCTCCACCATGACGTGCGGCCCCTCCATATGTATCGACAATAATTTTTCTTCCTGTAAGACCAACATCTCCTAGAGGACCCCCAATAACAAATCTACCTGAGGGGTTAATAATTAATTCATAGTTATCACTCTTTACATCATACCTACTTAAAACCTTTTCAATAATTTCCTCTTTAATATACTTTCTAAAAATAGCCTCATCATAATCCTCGTCATGTTGTATAGATACTAGGATTACCACTACTTCATTTACTTCACCATATTTAACACTCACTTGTGATTTCATATCTGGTCGAGCCCATTTAAATTCGCCGTTTTTTCTTTTCTCACTGGCTAGTTTCAAAATATCATTTGCTAAGACATACGGCAGGGGCATATATGTATCACTCTCATCGCAAGCATACCCAAACATGATTCCTTGATCTCCTGCTCCTAGTTCTTCCTTGTTAACCGCATTAGCAATATCAGGTGATTGCTTTTTAACCAATACTTTATATTCGGCATTCAAAACATCAAACCCGTTATCTTTTGAATAACCAATATCTTTTATGACTTTTTTTGCTATTCCTTCATAATCAATTTCTTCTGCGCAGGTTATTTCACCATTAATAATGATTATGTTCTCACCTGCCATTACTTCACACGCTACCCGAGCATTCTTATCCTTGCTTAGACACTCATCCAAAATAGCATCGCTGATAGCATCGCAAAGCTTATCTGGATGTCCTTCACTCACCGCTTCTGATGTTATAATTTTTTCTTCCATTCTTATACCTCTTTCCTTTTTAGAAAAAAAGTAACTTCTATTTAAAAAGGAAGTTACTTTCAAGAACAAAGGTACTTCCTCTTATTGTTCGGATATTATCCGCTTGGGTTAGCACCTTCTCTTTTAACAAGAGGGTTGCTACTACGAATTTGCCCCTAGCATACGTAGTTCTTAATAAGAGTTACTAATTTTCTTCATTACTGATTATATGTTCATTATTACCATTAGTCAAGTTTTCTTCTTTAACTAAATTGATTCTTCTTCTTAAAAATTCCGCTCGATTTACTCCAGAAACTTTTTCAATTAAATCCAAATCCATCCCCATCTCGAAAAATATATTTGCTAATTCATGCTGTCTCTTACTTTTTTGTAGTTCTTTTGATTTCATTATGATCACCTACTTAAAGTATGAGTGAAATTTAAGTTTGTAAACAAAAAAATTAAGAGTCAATTCTTAACAAGCGATCTGGCACCCTGTTAATTACTAAAACAGCAATAAAGGCGGTTAGAAAACCCGTTATTATACTAAAGGTGATTAAAATTGGTAAATAGTTAACTAGATATATATTATTGTAGATGATTGAAACCATTATCATTTGACCGAGCGAATGAAATATCGCCCCGACAAAAGATAAACCAAAGATTGAAGCCTTATTCATCTTATATATTAACAGAGTAAACGATACTGATAATATCATCCCTGACAAACCTATTAAGAAAGCGGTTCCAAAGCCGTTCCTTAAAATAGCCATTATGAATACCTTAAAGATATTAAACAGGAGATAATCTTTTTTGCTCCCCATGTATAAAATGATTAAGCCAATGCTGTTTGCAAGCCCAAACCTTATCCCTGGGAAGGGGATTGGTAAAGGAATTAGTGATTCAAAATAACTAAGGACTATTGCAAAAGATAATAAGATAGCTAATTTAATTAACTTATTAGTCTTATTCATGATGGCATCACCCAGTCAAAACTGATTTCTCCACGTATGATTACTATGACCTCATTAGGTAAACAAATAATTGGTCTAGCAACCTTATCTACAAAACCTTGTTTAGAACAATAATTTAGAGGTGATTGTTCCTTACTAACTCTTACCTTATTGTCCCTTATTTCTATCTCCATATCTCCTAGTAAAGAGGGATGATCATCCTTTTTCAAGGTGATTATCCGGTCTTCATTTAGGCTGTATGTGTATGCGATGCGTCCGGAGATATTTATATCTACCTTTAAGTCCCCTTTATTAGTTAAACCGGTTAAGTAATTAGAACCAATAACAAAACTAATAACTAAAATAATTGAAGCTATTAAAATAAATATATCACTTCTATTAAACTTAAGACTCATACAAACTTACCTCAAAATTAAATTGCTGATCAATATAGCCTTGAAGTTCGCTGTTAATAGTGACCTTTAATTTATTGTCTTCCTCGCTTTGTAATATAAAACCAAAGTCGATATTTTGACTTTCTAAGACGGAAAGAAACTCACCCATTTCTTGTTTGTTCATGTTCATCATAGCGGTCGTTATAACATCGGCATAGAAGGGATTAGGTCCGACAACACTTATTGAATAGTAATAGTTTTTAGGGTATCCATCACTTGCATCAATGATGTGGTGTCTTAGGACACCATCTTTATTATAGTAGCCATTAATGTCACCACTTGAAGTAGTCACACTGAAATTATTAGCGCTGCTTATAGCTAAAAGCGCCTCACTAGGATTATTTTTATAAAGACTACTAGAAGGGATTAATATCCTCCAGTTCTCCTTGTTAGCTTTTTGACCAAGGGCCATGATTGTAGAAGTGCCAGCATTAATTAAAAATGATCCATTTTTAAACTCTTCATTTTCAATGATCTTGTTAACCGCGTAACTCTTACCAAGGGCGCCAAGGTTTAAAGAGACACTACCCTGACATCCATCTAATGTTTTAAGAGTGATTGTATTTTCTTCATTGTTTACTAAAACAATATTTTCTATTTCATTAAAACTAGGCACACACTTAAGAGCTTCTTTTATTTCTTCTTTACTAGGGTCAGTTGTTTCACTTTTAGGTTTATTAGCATTTTCTTTAATATAACCATCCCAAAGATCAGTAAGTGATCCTATCGCTATATTAAATTTCCCTTTAGATAACTTAGTGAACTCTATCCCTTCATTAATAATTTGAATTAAGTCATTATCTACTTTAATTGCTATTTCTTGTCCATAGCTATCATTAATTACTTTTATGTTGTTAATAAGGATACCATCAAGGTAGTAATAATAATTTTTATCAAATAACTGGTGCATCCGTTTAATTTCATCTTTAAATAAATCCTTAACTGAGGCTAGTTTTTCTTCATAATTACTACTCAGTGCTATTGTAGTACCAAAAGGACTAGTAATAATGTTTTTACCGTGCTCGTCTACAGCTTGAATAAAACTCATACTAGTGGAATACATTCTTGGTTTTTTTTCACTACAACCAAAGACTAATAAAATGACTAATAATAACATCGTTATTTTCTTCATTTTTATCCCCCTTTAGTTATGTTTTTCACTAACGATTCTTTTAAATCTTCCGACTAGATCTTTAAAATATTTCGGTAAATAACTCTTGGCCTCTTTTACTAAGGAATTTGGAACTTCTTGATAATAGGCTTCAGCAATGGAGGCACAAATACTAGTAATAGTGTCGGTGTCACCACCTAGGGAAACAGCATTTCTAATCGCATCTTCAAAGTTTTCTGATTGTAATACACTAATTAATGCCGGTCTTAGCGTTTCTTTTGCATCAGTAGTGTATTTATATTCTTCTCTTAATTTATCGATAGATTCATTTAAATCGTATTTGTAGTTATCCTTCATATATTTAATGAAGGTTTTCTTCGCAATGTTATTTCTAAACATAAAAATCGAAATGGCACACACTTCGGCGGCTTCTTTAGCTTCATCGCTATTATGCGTAGGACTAATAGCTTTATCTACTAGTTCTTTAATTTCTTCAATTGTAGTAGCGTACCACCCGATCGGGCTAACACGCATAACTCCTCCATTACC
>DUOF01000112.1 GCA_012839015.1 bacterium | reverse complement strand
GAAACAGCAGAGTACTTCTCTAAGATATGTGGTGAGAAAACCATCAAGGAAGTTAGTTCTAGCAAAGATGGAGACGGAAAAGATAATTACACTTACTCATTAAGTTCTAGACCACTTATAAAACCAGAAGAACTACTAACCCTACCTGAGGGAACCTCGATTGTTAAGTATCTTAGAACCCAACCTGCCAAGTTACAACAAATGGAATATTGGAAATCTCGCTCATACTACATCGGTGAGCAAACGGTTGATTCAGAATGGAACCCTGAATTATTCTTATTCGAAGATCAAGGTTTCTATGATATCGTTAACAGAAGTAGACTAGATGCCAGTTACTTGCAAAAACCACTAGAAATATATGACCCTGAATTAATAATAAAAGAAAGAGAAGCAAACAAGACAGGTGGTTCTGAATCATCTGGTGGCGGTGATTTCTATGGCGGTGAATCTAGCGGAAGTGGTGGGGGATCTGGTTTCTCACTATTTGAAGATAGAGAAGACCACAGCAGAGATTATGATTCATTCTCACCTTTAAATACTGACCTTAGTTCCTTATTAAAGGAAGGATTCCAAAAATCCGAGGAGTATTTCAATAACCTTGATTCAAAATCAAACTTAGATTTAACAAATGAGATTCTACTAGATCAGAGTGATAACTTTGTTCGATCTGAGGATAGCAGCCAAAAGGTAGATGGTAAAATACACATAGACAGAGGATTGCAAAACTTCGAACCAAAGAAAGATGGTAATGCTCAAGGACTTACTTCACTTGCTAGAGTAAAAGAACTTAAGGCAGATAAGAACAACTAACTAACATTTCCTTGGTTGGTATTGATTTTTTTACTGTTTATAATTATAATACAATAGTCATCGCAATAGTTGAGCATGAACCAGGTCAGGATCGGAAGATAGCAGCCTTAAGTGTATTCGCTATGTGTGGTGACTTTTTTTTATAGGGGGATTGCTATGGAAAAATATTTTATAGAACAAGCTTTATTACAATCTAATAAAGCCAGGTCAATTGATGAAGTTCCTATTGGTGCTTTAATTGTTAAGGACAACAAAATCATCGCCACTGCCTATAATAAAAAAGAAAAAAATAAAAACCCACTTGGACACGCGGAATTAATAGCCATAAAAAAGGCTTGTAAAAAATTAAGAAGTTGGCGTCTAAATGGGTGTTCCATATACGTTACATTAGAACCTTGTAGCATGTGTTTGAGCGCAATTATACAAGCTAGGATAGATAATGTTTATTTTGGAGCAAGCGACCCTAAAAGTGGTGCTTGTGGGGGCCTATTTAACTTACTAGATCAAAAAGGATTTAATCATTATCCCAATATCAAAAATCTAAAAATAGATGCGTGTTCTACTATTCTAAAAGATTACTTTAAAAGTAAAAGAAACAATTCAAAATAAGAGTTGGGTTGTTTTTTTTATTCTTATAATTAGTGTATAATATAGTAGTGGAGAGTGATCAACTTGTCTTATCAAGCATTATATAGAACTTATCGACCAGTATCTTTTGAAGATTTTGCTGGTCAAAAACATATTGTTCAAACTATTAAAAATTCAATCAAAAACAATAAAACAGGACATGCCTACCTTTTTGCCGGTCCAAGGGGTACTGGTAAAACTAGTATGGCTAAATTATTTGCCAAGGCGATAAACTGCAAGGATGAGGTTAATAAACCTTGTAATAATTGTTCTTCATGTAATCTAATGAATAACTCAATCCATCCCGATATTGTTGAAATAGATGCGGCTAGTAACAATGGTGTGGAAGAAGTTAGAAACCTAATTGATAAGGTCAAGTATGCCCCTATAGAAGGGCGATATAAGATTTATATTATTGATGAGGTTCATATGATGTCTACTGGTGCCTTTAACGCCCTTTTAAAGACACTTGAGGAACCTCCAGCACACGTTATCTTTATTTTAGCTACTACTGAACCACACAAAATCATTCCTACTATACTTTCAAGGTGCCAAAGATTTGATTTCAATAAGTTATCTAATTTAGATATCGCTAATAAGCTGCTGGACATTTCTACCAAAGAAGACATAAAACTTGGGGAAGGTGTTATCGAACTAATAGGTGAACTTGCCGATGGTGGTATGAGGGACGCTTTAAGTATTTTAGAGCAGTCTGTCGCCTATGCCGGTAAAAATGTCAAAGAAGAACATGTACGAGAAATATACGGACTTGTACCTAATAGCGAAAAATTTCAATTACTAAAGATGATAGTACAAAATCATAAAGATGTTTTTGAAATAATTGATAATTATGATGTTAAAAGTGTGGACCTAAATAGACTAGTTATAAATCTAATAGATCTATTAAAGGAAACGTTAATATATGATGGTGGTAAAAACGCTGCGGTGTTAAAAAACATCAGTGAAGCACACGCAAAAGAAATATTAAAATTAATGAGTACCTCCAAAATATTAGAGACGATTGACATCTTACTGGATACTCTAAATAATTTTAAAAACACCAATTCACCTAGATCATTTTTTGAATTAGCTTGTTTAAAAATGTTTGCTATCAACGCAAAAAAAGAACCTATTAAAGTATATGAAACTAAAGAAACAGTGGATAAGAAAGTGGCACAAACCCAAACCACGCCAACGACAATAGAACCAGAACCAATCAAAGAAGAGATTATGGAAAAGAAATTGGTAAAAGAAACTACAAAGACACCTAAACAGACTGTTAAGGAACCAGAAAAACAGGTAGATTGCTCAGACGATGATTTATTAAATGTTATGGTCCAAGCTAACAGAGAAGACTTATCTATGGCACGTTCTAAGTGGAAAGAATTACCAAAACTTATGTCGTTTCCTGAAAGTGCACCGGCTGTCTCCATGTTGATGGAGGGGAAACCTGTAGTAGCTGCTAGTAATGCATTAATATTGGCGTATGATGAGGAAATATTTTTAGCCAGTGTAACTACACCAAGGAACGCTAAGATGATAAATAGTTTTTTAAAGGCTCTGTATGAAAAAGATATAGTATGTTACTGTACAACAATAGAAAATTTTGATAGATTAAAGGGATATTTTAAAGAGTTAAAAACTAAGAAAAAACTACCTAAACCTAGGCCATTTGTATTTGATCAGACAGTTAAAAAAGTGGACGCTGGTCTAGAATATGGTAAAAATTTATTTGGGGACACCCTACAAATTGAGGAGGAATAATATGGATATAAACAATCTAGTTAAGCAAGCACAAAAGATGCAACAAGAATTAGAAAAGAAACAAAAAGAATTAGCTGCTACAGAGTTTTTCTTTGAAAGCAATGGTGGCGCTATTAAAATAAATATGTTAGGAAACAAAAGGATTACTTCCATTAAAATTGATGAAGAACTTATTGACCCTAGTGATAAGGAAATCTTACAAGATTTACTAATGGTAGCTATTAATGATGCTATAAATTCTATTGATGAGGAGGCTAGCAAAATATTAGAGTATGCTGGCGGGAAAATGAATATCCCGGGTCTATTCTAAAATGAAATACCCTAAAGATTTCGAAAATTTAATAGATTGTTTTAAACGACTTCCGGGAGTCGGTTTTAAGAGTGCTGAGAGAATGGCTCATCACGTCTTAAATTTCAAACCTGAATATCTCGAAGAGTTTTCAAACTCTCTATTAAACATTAATAATTTAAAGAGATGTAAAACCTGTAATAATTTGACAGACAGGAACCTTTGTGACATATGCTTAGACTTAGACAGGAACACCGATATAATCTGTGTGGTTCAGGATATTAAGGACTTATTCGCTATTGAGAGAAGTAATCATTTTAATGGGGTATTCCATGTCTTAGATGGGGTTATTTCTCCAAATAAGGGAATCCTTCCGGAGAACTTGAATTTAGACGGATTGATCAAAAGGGCTAAAGAAGCTAAAGAAATTATAATCGCTACCAACCCAAATATAGATGGTGAGACCACCGCTCTTTTTATAGCAGATCTATTGAAGAGAGATGATTTGAAAATCACTCGACTAGCCTATGGTTTACCTATGGGTGGTAACCTAGAATATAGTGACGAGGTAACTATTTTAAAATCGTTTGAAAATAGACGGTCATTTTAAGTTTCATTTTTACATATATTTACCTAACAGGTGAGTATATGATTGAACGTTTTGTTAGATATATTTTAAAGTTAGTGATTATCTGTTTATCTTTGTTTGGCCTAAGATATGTTTTAGCTTTAATAGGTATTATCTTACCTATTGAATGGTTCGGAGTTTTTCTAGCAGGTACATTAGGTTTTAATGGTATATTATTACTTTTAATAATAGCCTTGCTTGTCAATTTCTTCTAAAACATACTTGTCTTTTTCACTATTAAAAATCAATTATGTTATAATTGATTTGGAAGGTGAAATTATGTCTTTATTTATTACTTTTGAGGGTGGAGAAGGTAGTGGAAAATCAAGTGTAATTAAAGTGATCGAAGAGAAGTTAAGGGAAATCAACTTTAATAATTATATTACTACGAGAGAACCCGGCGGAATAAAAATATCAGAAGATATCAGGGATATCTTATTAGATAAGAATAATACAACGATGGACGAGAGAACAGAGGCCTTGCTTTTTGCTGCATCAAGAAGGCAACATTTAGCAGAGAAAGTTATCCCTGCACTAAAAATGGGTAAAGTTGTTTTGTGCGATCGCTTTGTTGATAGCTCTTTGGTGTACCAGGGTATAGCAAGAGGTATAGGGATTGATGCAGTTATGAATATTAATAGCTTTGCTATTGATGAATATATGCCTGATGTTACCTTCTTACTTGACCTAGATCCTGAGATTGGACTTATGAGAATTAATAAGAATAAGGATAGAGAAGTAAATCGTTTGGATTTAGAGAAGATAGAGTTTCACCAAAAAATAAGAGAAGGATATCTTTTTTTAATGAATAAATTCCCTAGTAGGATTATTAAGATAGATGCAAGTAAGGATATAGAATCTATTGCAAGCCAGATATTTAATATCATTATAAAAAGAATAAATAGTGAGAAGTCATGAGAGAATATTTAGAAAAACAACAACAAGTAGCTTTTAGAAGTATAGTTAATACGAAAAAAAACGGTTCTTTCCCACAAGCTATTCTGCTTAATGGTATAGATGATTTGCCACTCCTAGAAATAGCTAAATACGTAGCCGCAAGTATTGTCTGTCAAGACGAATCTGCCTGCGGTAACTGTTTAGATTGTTTGAGGATAGAAAATGGTTCTTATAGCGATCTTATTATAATTGATGGTAAGAAGGAAACTATCAAAAAAAATGAGGTTCAAATGGTTCAGGATCAATTTAATAAAAGTGCCTTAGAGTTGGCAGGCAAGAAGATCTACATAATCAATTATGTAGAAAATTCTACAAAACAGGCTATCAATGGACTACTAAAGTTTTTAGAAGAACCAGATGAGAGCCTATATGCAATTTTGACAACTGCTAATATTAGCAATGTTCTACCAACCATCGTTTCTAGATGTTTAAACGTAAGATTGAAAAACATCCCTAAGTCAGAGTTGATAAAACAGGTTAGTGAAAACGATATTCCATACGAGGATTGTTTAATACTTGCTTCCTTCATTGGTAATAAGGAAGAGATGTTAGAAGAATACCAAGGTGGAACATATTCTAAGATCAAGGATTGTCTAATAGAATTTTTGAAACAAATCCACCAACAAGAGAATTTATTATTCTTTATTGGAACCCAAATGAATGATATAATTAACAATAAGGTTGATTTAGGTTTACTACTAAACCTGTTAGAGGTTGTTTATAATGATTTTATAAACATAAAAAACAACAGAGAAATATCCTTCGTTAATCATGAAGAATTAATTTCACAAGTTAGTAAGCTTGTTATTAACCCTGAGAGGTCATTAGAAAAGATTTTGCTGGTACGCGGAAAACTTTCTGCAAACGTTAATATAAAACTAATGTTAGATAGTTTATTCATCAGTTTAAAGGGGGATTTATATGGTCAAAAATGAGGGCTATTTTGTTCTTGTAGATACGATTTCAAGCAGGGAAAAGAAGTATTATTATACTTCTGATAACGCTTTAAAAATAGGGGACAAGGTTGTTGTTGACACTCAAATAGGTTTAGAACTCGGCGTGGTCTGTTCTGAACCTGTTAGGGAGAGTAATTTACAATCTCATGAGGGTTTCAATCAAATAGTTAGAAAATGTTGTGAGGAAGATCTGGAGAAGCACAACTCTAATTGTGATAGTTTAGATAAGATAAAGGAATACTTTGATGCTTGTGTTAACAAACTTAACCTTGATATGAAACTTATCAGTGCTTGTTATAATCTTGATCGTAGCAAACTGTTGTTCATGTATGTTTCTGATAGAAGAGTTGATTTCCGTTCCTTATTAAAAGAGTTATCATCTAAGTTCAAATGTCGGATAGAACTTCGTCAAATAGGGCCTAGAGACCGTTCTAAAATAACTGGAGGGTTAGGGCTTTGTGGTCTTCCTATCTGCTGTGCTTCATTCTTAAATGAGTTTGAAGGAATAAGTATAAATATGGCAAAAAACCAATTGCTGGCTCTAAATATTCAAAAACTTTCAGGACAATGCGGAAAATTACTTTGTTGTTTGAAATTCGAGGATGAGTACTATTCTAAAGCTAAATATAAATATCCCAAGCTTGGTACAAGGGTTAAATATGAGGATGACTTTTATAGGGTTGCTTCGGTTAATATTTTGTCAAATGTTATAAGGATAGAAAACAATAATAGAGAAAACATCTATAATCTAACTTTAGAGGAATTCAATAAGATAAAAAGGAGTAAGTAAGATGAGACAACAAACTTTTAACAATAAGAAGTCTACACTCTACTTAACTGCTACTCCTATTGGTAATTTAGGTGACTTTTCCACAAGGGCTATAGAAACATTAAGGAATGTTTCCTTAATTGCCTGCGAGGACACACGTCAAACTAAAAAACTTACTTCTCACTTTAAAATAAACACACACCTGATTTCCTGTCACCAACATAATGAAAGGTCGGCGACGGAAAAAATTATAACTGCACTTGAAGAAGGGCGAGATGTTGCCTTAGTTTCTGATGCCGGGTATCCTTTAATTTCAGATCCTGGTTCACTCGTTGTTAGTAGTGTATTAGAAAGTGGATTTAACGTTAGTGTCATACCTGGTCCCTCTGCATTCTTGAGTGCCCTAGTTGCTTCTAATTTACCTTGTGATAGATTTACCTTTTACGGTTTTTTAAGTGCTAAATCTTCACAAAGAAAAAAAGAATTAGAAAAATTATCAAGCAGGGAAGAAACTCTAATTTTTTATGAATCACCCCATCGCATCTTAGAAACTCTTGAAGATATGTTAATTATTCTTGGTGACAGAAAAGTATGTTTATCAAGAGAGTTAACAAAGAAGTTTGAAGAATATATCAGAGGAAATATATCTCTTGTTATAAAAGAGATCCAAGATGGTGTAAAGGGTGAAATCGTTTTGATTGTCGATGGTAAAGAGGATGAAGTACCTTTTATAGAAGATGAGAAAATCATTCAAGCAGTAAGAGATTTTATGGCTGAGGGTCTTAGTAATAAGGATGCCATTAGTGCTGCTGCTGAGAAATTTAATTTAAAGAAAAACCGAGTTTACAATTTATATCATTCGAATTAGAAATGTTCCACGTGGAACATTAGAAATGAGGTGTTAGTATGGTTGATATTATTGTTGTAGGTGGTGGACACGCAGGTGTAGAAGCAGCTTTAAGTGCTTCTAGGCTTGGCTTTAAAACACTACTTTTCACTATGGATAAGAATAAAGTTGCAAATATGCCGTGCAACCCTTCAATAGGCGGTCCAGCCAAAGGGGTTGTAGTTCGTGAAATAGATGCATTAGGTGGAGAGATGGCAAAGGCCACTGATGCTACATACTTACAAATGAAAATGTTAAATACAGCTAAGGGTCCTGGAGTACAATGTCTAAGGGCTCAAAGCGATAAAATAGAGTATTCAAAATACATGTTAAATGTTTTAGAAAACGCAGACAATTTAGAAATAGTCGAAGAGGCTGTTTTATCCCTAATTGTTGAAGACGGTACATGCTTAGGTGTTAAAACAACAAAGAGAGATTACCGTTCTAAGTGTACTATATTAACTACCGGTACCTACCTGGAGTCAAAAGTTTTTGTTGGACATGAAGTAATTGAAAGCGGACCTGAGGGTGATAAACCATCACTTGGACTTTCACCGTTTTTACAAAGTCTAGGTTTCAAAACTGTTAGACTTAAGACGGGTACCCCTGCAAGGATTTACCGTGATAGTGTAGATTTTTCTAAGATGGAACCACAACCTGGGACAGAGGGTAATTTAGCCTTTTCTTTCTCTACCGATAAATTCATCGATATTGAAGATCAAGAACTTTGTTATCTGATTCACAGTACTGATAAAACTAAAGAGATAGTTGAAAACAATCTAGATAAGTCTGCTATGTACGGTGGAAATGTCACAGGAGTTGGTCCAAGATATTGTCCTTCATTTGAAGATAAGGTGGTACGTTTTGCCGATAAGGAAAGACACCAAATTTTTATAGAACCTGAATCGAAATTTTTAGATACTGTATACTTACAAGGACTTTCTACATCTATGCCAACCGATGTTCAGGAACTGATGATTAAGAGTCTACCCGGCCTTGAAAACGCTAGGGTGAAGAAGTATGCTTATGCGATTGAATATGATGCAATTGATCCTACCCAGTTATGGTCTAGCTTAGAAACCAAGTTAGTTAGTAATTTATTTACTGCCGGACAGATCAATGGCACTTCCGGATATGAAGAGGCTGCAAGTCAGGGGTTAATAGCAGGGATAAATGCCGTGCTGAAAATTCAAAATAAACAACCGCTTATCCTAAGAAGAGATGAGGCATATATTGGTGTAATGATTGATGATTTAGTTACCAAAGGGACTAGCGAGCCTTATCGACTTCTAACTTCAAGAGCAGAACATCGTCTCTTACTAAGGCACGATAACGCCGAGTTAAGGCTGAG
>DUOF01000111.1 GCA_012839015.1 bacterium | reverse complement strand
TCAGACGGAAGGGAGTATCAAGGTGAAGCAATACTCTTATTAGTAGCCAATTCAAAATGTGTCGGGGGTTTTACTATCAATAAAAATAGTAATTTAAGAGATGGCAAGGTAGATATTATAATTGTTAAGAGTAGTTTACTTAAAACTCCAATTAACATCTGGAGGTTACTGCTTGGTAGAAGTGATTACTTAAGGAAGAGAAGCTGGATAGAATTTATTAAGACAAGCAAAGCAAAAATTACAATAGATGATAACATCACTTGGAATCTTGATGGCGAAGAGAGTCTAAAAGGAAGTGTTGAAATAGAAGTGCTAAATGATCATCTTTCATTTTTAGTTGATAGGAAAAAAGTAAAAAAAGTTTAATAATTGTATTATCTAGTAAACTCTAATATAATATAGATTATCTAACGTTTTTGAAGGTGGTGATAATATGGATCAATTGGATGAGAGATTTAGTGAAATATATGAGGAAATCAAAGAATACATAAAGAAAGAAGAAGACCTTCATTTAATTGCAAAGTCATATTATTTTGCCAAGTTAAAGCACTCAGGTGTTTTTAGAATTGGTGGAGAACCATACATGCATCACCTATTAGACACGGCGGAAATATTAGCAGACCTTAAAGCAGGTCCAAAAACTATCGTTGCCGGATTACTACATGACACAGTTGAAGATGTTAAAGATGTTTCCTATGAATTTATCGCTGAGTTATTTGGTGAAGAAGTAGCAGAACTAGTGGATTCACTTACCAAAGTTAATATAGCAGAAAAAAGTAAAGAAGAATCTAAAAACTTTACCATTCAGAAGATATTCCTTGCTATGAGCAGGGATGTAAGGACCATTATTATAAAGATCGCTGATCGTCTTTCCAATATGCGTACACTAGAACCGGTCTCTTTAGAACACAAACTTAGGGTGTCTAAACAAACACTAGAAATTTATGCCCCAGTCGCCAGGTGTATCGGCTTTAATAAAATAGCCAGGGAGATGGAAGAACTATGTCTATTTTACTTAGAAAGAGAGAAGTATGATATGATCAAAAATCATATTAAGGTTAATAATGAAAGAACTAGAGAAATTAATAATAATATCCAAAATAACATCACATCAGCCTTAAAGAGTTTTAGTATAAGGAGTAGTAGTTACAAGACGAATAAAGATGTTTACAACATCTACAAGTTCCTAAAAACAGATAGGACTCTGGAGGAAATCGAAGATTTAGATGTAATTCATATAATCACTGACAAAAACATCGATTGTTATATTGCGCTAGGAATCATACACTCCATCTATATGCCGGTGTTTGGTAAGGTCAAAGACTATATTTCCTCGCCTAAATATAATATGTATCAAGGAATTCATACACTTATTATAACTCCTGGTGGGGGTTCGGTTAAGATAGCTATTAAAACAAAACTAATGGATGATCTTTATAATTATGGAGTAGCTTCTAAATGGGCTTACTCGGAAGATAAAGGATACAACAAGGAATCTGAACAACTTGAAATTAGGAAGTATTTTAATATAATTAGGGAATTAGATAGAATTAATTCTGAAGATAACTTAAGTATTAATGACTACGTTAGTTTTTTAAAGAAGGATATTTTAAATTACAATCAATATATTTATGTTTATACTCCAAAGGGTGAATCAGTAGTACTTCCTATGGGATCAAGTGTTATTGATTTTGCTTTTAAAATACACACAGATATCGGGGAAGGTTTACAAAAAGCTTATATCAATGGTATCGAGGTTGATTTGTTCCAAAGACTTAGGAATGGAAGTATTGTCGACCTAAAATCAGGTAATGAGAATAATGTACAACCTAATTGGTTGGACAATATCATTACTAACTACGCTAGAATTAAAATAAAAAGAGCTCTTAACAAGAAAGGAATCTCTTATGGAGAAGAATAAATATTGGAAGGTGTTTGTAAGTTGTGTTATTAAATGCGGTGATGAGATACTTGCCCTAAAAAGAAAAACGGGTAATTACTACGGGGATTACTATGATTTTCCTGGTGGTAAAATGGAATATGATGAATCTATTGAAGAAGCAATGGTTAGGGAGGTCTATGAGGAAAGCGGGATAAAAATAAAACCTCAAGACTTAAAATTAAAAGCAGGCATCACTTGGAGAGATGATTTCAAGGAAGAGACTAGATATGCGGTTTGTTTCTGTTTT
Source organism: bacterium (assembly GCA_012839015.1). GTDB lineage: Bacteria > Bacillota_I > Bacilli_A > RFN20 > DUOF01 > DUOF01. Next base: position 3,728 of record DUOF01000111.1, on the reverse strand, counting down.
CTGCATGAAGTAGATATAAAACCTCACGTAAGTGTCGCTAAAAACGAACACACTGGATATGTTTGGGTAAAAAAAGATGATCCTCGTCTTGACCAATTTCTGGTTGACATACTAGATAAAACAGGTGTATAAATATAATAAAGGGGGGCCTAATTTATGGAAAATGTATACAATGATCAAAAGTTTATTAAACTCCTTTCAAATTTAGTTCCAGAAAAGTATATTCTTCTTGATAATATAGATAAGCGAGCAGTCGCGGTGTTACTTGAGGATTATGTCGCTAAAATCCAAAAAAGAGACCCTTTAAAACTAATCGTGGAAAACAATTCCATGGAAGATGGGTCATTTTCAGTTACAGAGAATACAATCTATATTAGTGAGAATGCACTTGAAAACCCTTTTCTATTAGTGAGTGTTTTATTCCATGAAGGCTATCATTGTAAGCAATTCAATCATCTAAAATATTTTAGTCATTTTAGCGAAGAGGAACTCAAACTTTATGAATATAATGCCGCGGTTTCAAAAATTGATGGCGTCTTAAGTGGATATGTGAATGGCGATGACTATGGTCTATATATCATCCAACCGGTAGAATATTTTGCTTACAAGGAAGATTATTTTAGAGGAATAAAACTATTTAGTGAAATAGAAAAACAATTCAATGTTAAAGGGTGTGTAAAAAAATACACTTCTTATTATGATATTAATGAAAAATTTTTTGATAGAGAATATTACCAAAACCAGATTCTACCTATTCAGTTAGAAATAATAAAAGAAGCAAAAGAAAGAGTAGAAAGGGATAATGGACAATACGAAAATATTAAGAAAAGGGTAGATATTATTACTGCTAATATAGATTATCTAAAAGATCTTTCAAAAGAAGAGGCTTCATTACCATTTTTTCCGCTTTGTTGGGATGAACTCCCTTTAGAAAAAAAAGAAAAGGTTTATAACACTTTTGTTAGGAAAAACAAATTATACTATCTAAATCCCACCACTGAATTATTAAAAAAAGATGGCCTTAAAGTATTGGATACAATCTTGTACAACCATGTTAACTATTTGTTACAGTTAGAGACTAAAACCAAGGTGGATTTTCTAAAAGGTATAAATGAGTTTATTTTTTATAGAAGGAATCTAAATATCAATAAAATATCTAAAATACAAGCCGATAAAGATATAAATGCTATATATCCTTTTAACGAATTAAAGGAAGCGTTTTTCTTATTTCCTAAATCAGAGTTAGTTTATGATGAGTATTTCTCCAATCGTTTAGAATTTTTAATGCGTATGGACATGTTTTTTACTCCAGGATGGAGAAAACATTTATCCCTAGAAAATAAAATAATTGACTTAGAATCCCAAATAGGTCTTATCGATAGGTATAGGAAAGATAAGGAAAATTTTTTAAAGAAACTAGGCAAGAATCAAACTAAGGAGATAAAATAAAAAAGAGGTATAAAGATGAAAAATTTGTATAGAGAAGAAGAATTTTTAAAACTACTGGAGAGATTCTTGCCTGAAAACTTTAAAGAAGAAAGGTTACAGGAAAAGAAAAAACTAGTAGTGCAACTGGAAAAGTATTTTGCTATTCTCCAGGATAGGAAATCAATCAAAATAAAATTCATCGAAAATAATCGCTTTCACGCAAGTCATGATATAGATTCTGATACTATTCTTTTTAATGTTCTCTCTATTGAGGATCCTTTTATGGTGGTTAACAGTTTATTTCATGAAGGTTATCATCATATAACTAACTTTTGTGAAAAATATCCTGAAAGATTCAACAAAGAAGAAATGAAACATTATAAACTAAACAGTTATAGTTCAATGATCGATAACACCCTGCTTTGTTATATAAATAATCCAAACGATGAAAATTATTTAGTTCAACCGTCAGAGTATGGTTCTTATAAAGAGGCGTTACTTAGAGGGAAAGAGTTATATTCTTTTATGGAAGGTAAATTTAATAAAAAAGGTCTTGTAAAACAATATGAAAAGATATCATACTTCAAGGAACAAGAATTTAGCGAGAAAAAGTTTGAAAAAGAGATTTACCCAAAACGAAAAATCTTAATGGATAAATTTGAAAAAATAATTCTAGAAGATAAACTTAACTATCAAATAATCATGGATAGAGTTAATGAAACGGTTAAAAAAATTAATGATATAGAAAAGCTAGAAGTTAAATCACTGGTTGATTTTTTCTACCCTTTATGTTGGGATTTACTTAAATTAGAAGAAAGAAAAAAGGTTTTAAATGAACTTATAAAAAAAGAGAATTTAAATATAAAAGAACCTACTGATGAAATTCTTAGTAAAAATGGGATAATTATCATTGAAGAGGTATATAAAGAACATACCAACAATTTACTAAGGGAGTGCACTGATAAGGATTTTGACTTTATCGGTGATTTAAAATATTTTAATCCCTTCTATAACAATAAAGTGAGTATTCATAAGCAATATAAACTTCATAAAGATAAAGATATCGATAGTTATTATCCTTTAATGATACTTGAAGAAGCTTTTTACTTATTTCCTAAATTCAGTAATGTTAAATCAGAATACATTGATAATGTATTAGATTCTTATAAAAGGCTCGATCAAGTTTATAGCGTTGGTAATAGAAAGCACAAGGTTTTAGAAAAATCCCTTCAAGATTTTGAAAAATTAAATGACTATAGTAATAAATTCAACAAGGTTAGCCATCATTTTTGGAAAAAATTCTATAAAAGAAGAATTAGCCGCGATTACATGTAAAATTAGCCTCTTTATAAATTACGGTGTCAATGTTATAATAGTAGAGAGGTGTTTTTATGGGACTTAAAGCAGGAATTATAGGTTTACCAAATGTTGGTAAATCAACATTATTTAATGCAATTACTTCAAATCAAGTTGAAGCAGCAAATTATCCTTTCGCTACAATTAATCCAAACTCTGGAACTGTAGAGTTAAATGACGAACGTATTGACAAACTTGTTAGTTTGGTTAATCCCAAAAAAACGATTAAGGCCACTTTTGAGTTTTGTGATATAGCAGGTTTAGTAAAAGGGGCTAGTAAAGGTGAGGGCCTAGGAAATCAGTTCCTAGCAAACATAAGAGATGTTGATGCTCTTTGCCATGTAGTCAGATGTTTTGAAAATAGTGATATTTTACATGTTGAGGGATCAGTAGATGCAATAAGAGATGCTGAGATAATTAACATGGAATTAATTTTTTCTGATATGGATGTAGTTGAGAAAAGAATTGGTAGAATCGAGAAAAGGGCTACAGCTACTAAAGATAAAGAACTAACCTATGAACTAGGAGTTTTACAGAAAGTTTTAAATGCCTTAAAGGAAGGTACAAGTGTTCGAAACATAACATTTGATAGTGCTGAGGAAAAAATAGTCAGAGGATTTAATCTACTTACTTCCAAGCCTGTCATTTATGTAGCCAATATATTAGAAGAAGAAATTAGTGAACCTGATAAAAATCAGGAGTACTTAAGATTAATTGAATTTGCTAAGCAAGAGAATGCTTTAGTTATTCCAATTAGTGCTCAGATAGAAGCAGAAATTTCCACTTTAGAAGAAGCGGAGAGAAAAGACTTCTTACGTGAGGTTGGAATTGAAGTTTCCGGACTAGATAAACTTACCCATGCCGCCTATTCCTTACTTGGACTGGAAACATTCTTTACTGTTGGACAAGTAGAGGTAAGGGCTTGGACCTTCAAGAAAGGTATG
>DUOF01000011.1 GCA_012839015.1 bacterium | reverse complement strand
CGAAGAGGATATTGCTCTTTATCAGTCTATAGAATCATCCTAGGGTAAAAATCTAGTTTTGTGTTAAATTTTCAAGGTGCAAATAGTGGTTTAGTTTACTAGTTGGTGTCTTTTGACACTCTAATCGTTATATAAAATAAAAAACCACACGAAAGAGATACGGGGCATCATAAGCAGTCCCAACATAGAATTAAAGAAAGGTAGGATGAATAAAATTGATGTAAATTTCATTTCATCCTACTAATCAAGTTAACAATAAACTAGTTATTTGCAAAGGCATTATCCAGTTTTTTCTGTTGTAACTCAAGGTATTCTTCTAATCCAAGTTCATCCAGTTTTTCAACATATGAATCCCACTCTTCGTTTATATTACCTTTTCCAGAAATCCAATTTCCAATGGTTGTTTGGACGTGCATAAGGATATCTTCATTTAGATCGCTTAGTCTCGCTTGATCCATTTCATCGAGAGTACCCGAAGGTAATCTTGGGTAAGTAAATGTAGGATTTGGAAGATAATCAGCGTAAGTATTGTAAACGGCCCATGCCCGATGTCCTTCAAGCTCAATAGAAGGGTTAACATAGAAATCTGATGATAAAAGAGCAAAACCTAGATTGTCTGGTCCGTTATATGGTCCAGATGCTTCAATATCGCGAACCCAATCCGGATTTAACTCGGGCAGACCTTCATCATTATATTTCCAAGCATACCCTTCAATTCCCCATTGCATTTCCATAGAAACCTCAGGAATAGCCATATAATCAGCTAACTTTACAGCTGCTTCTATATCAATGCAATCCTTATAAATCATATAGGCAAAAGGATTATGTGAACCTCTTGCTTGTGTACGTGTATAAGGTTTTTTACCAGAACTAGTTTGAAAAGGTGCCATCGGATAGAACCAATCACCAAGCGTATAATTGTTTCCATTATGATACCCCGCTACACATCCAGCAATAGGTGGACTTGAGTTTACCACAGAATAATAAGTGGCACTATCATCAGTAAACATACTAACTGGAATTAATTTTTCTTCATACATCTGAGCAAGAAACATTAAGGGCTCTTTAATATCTGGATTAGTTGCTTGAAATACGAACTTTCCATTATCAACAATACCATAAGTGCCATCGTATACATAGGTACCAAACGCACATATTACGTCATATATGCCTCCTATGGGCCCTCTATCATACCGTAAATAATAGGGTATGACATCCTGTGGTATAGTACCCACACCGGCATTATCACGAAATGCGCGCAATACATTTAAGAAATCTTCCGAAGTTTCGGGCATTTGTAAACTTAATTCATCTAACCACATTCGGTTAATAAGCCAAATATCTCGAATACCATAACTTACTTCATCTAGAAATACATACGGATAGGCATACAATGAACCATTAAATAGAACTTGTGTTTTAACGTCAGGGTACTTTTCTAAAAAGGCTTTAATATTGGGTGTAAGTTCCATGTAATCATCTAAACACACAACATCCCCTGCTTCTATTGCCTCAATTTGTGCTTCTGTTGAAGATAAACCTAAAGAAATATCAGGATATTCCCGACTAGCATACATTAATGAAACTTGCTCTGATTCGGAATATATTCTATATTCAATAGTGATACCTGTTTCTTCTTGTAACTTATGTAATGCTAGATTATCTTCCCATGGCGCAAATTTATTAAACATTACAGCAGCTTCTAATGTTAAAGGTTCATTAACCAACGGAAGTAGATTATCTGGTTCATCATTACTAGATGGGGTGCTAGATGGGGTGCTAGATGGGGGTTGGGTTGAACTCGATACATCAGATTGGGAACATCCTGTTATAAATGAAATAAAGATGGACAAAGTTAACAGGATAACTAAAAGCTTTTTCACATTTAACCTCTCCTTTTATTTAATTAACGTATTGCTCGCACGCAAAGCATGTGCAATATTTATGAGTTCTGTGTATCTACGAGAAGTCTTACTATGATGATATACTTATAATTAAAATCTATCCTATATAATTTCTAAAGTCAATCATGCTTATTGTATAAACAGGCAGGTTTAGTATGTGAGGGGGCAGGTTTCTGGTGGAACATTTGCATCTAATTAATTTAATATTAATAACAATATCCATGTTGATACTTCATACTTCCTAAAATCCCCCTTGTAATAATATAAGTAACAACCGTTTGTTAATACTAGTTTGGAAGCCAATATTCTCGATTTTTTAAGGCTTACTTTCTTAGTGTAAAATTACTTTGGGTAAAAAACCAAAAACAAAAGAAAAGAGTATCTCCTCTGTGATATCATGTAATTTGACAAAAACAAAACACAGAAAGGAAGATACTCTTTATGGAACCTATTATACATGAAATCATAAGTAAAATCACTAGTAGTTTTAATGAGGAATTGGAGAAGCT
>DUOF01000110.1 GCA_012839015.1 bacterium | reverse complement strand
TTTATAACAGGTAGATGTAAGTCTCTAGGTGTAACATATCTAGAATACAAAAAGATAACCCTGGAGCCTCTAGAACCCTTGTTGGATAATAAATTTAAGGAAGTAATCTTGTGGTTCGATGAAGATATGTTTTGTCAAATTAATATGTTGACTATTTTGGCATACCTAGATCAAAATAATTTCTCGGGTGAGGTCACTATCAATCTAGTGGATCCGGGTTATAAGATAGTGGATACCCTTAAAACAAAAGTTAAGGGTTTTAGGGAAGTATATATTGACGTATTAATAAACAAATCAAAACCATCTAATCGAGTATTTGAGTACCTGGAAAGGGGAATTGATCTTTATTTAGAGTATTCCCTTGAAGAAAACGAAATTACCGACTTCATAGAAGAGAATCTAAGTGAGGCAAAAGATAGTTTGTTGAAAACATTAATGAAGAGATTCCCTGACTATGGCCTTGGGGACACCCAGTATCTAAGGATGATTAAAAGACTTAAGGCCATAAAATAAATAAAATATAAAAATAAAACAATCCATTGACTATAAAAATTGGGGTTGCTATACTACCAATAGTTCAAATATTTTAATTAAAAAATTAGAACTAAAGGGGCTTGTATATGTTAGATAAGAACTTTCAAAAATTGTATGAAAACTTCAGAATGAGATATTACCAAAAACTATTTAAACAAAATAACGACCAGGACGATGGTTTAAGTGCTAATGAAATGTTTTGTGTCGAGACGGTTTATCTGTTAGGTAATCCCACACTAAGTGAGTATGCTGACTTCATAGGAGTTTCCCGCTCAAACGTAAATTACAAGATAAATGGTTTAATTAATAAGGGATATATAACAAAAACAATATCTGATAAAGATAAGCGAGAGTATCATTTAAGTGTTACTAATAAGTTTATCGATTTTTACATTACCAAAGATTCTTGTACTGATGAATTTACACAAAGAGTAAGGAAAGAATTTACTACAGAAGAAATGCCAATTTTAGAAGCGTATTTAGCAAGAATAACCCAAGTTATGAATGAAAAATAGAGAGGAAAATTCATATGTCAATAAAAATAATTACCGATTCAAGTTCGAATTTTACATTGCCTGAGGCCAAAGAAATAGGAGTAGAAATTATTCCGCTAAACATCACTTTTGGGGATAAAACCTACAAAGATGGAAGTGAATTATCAGCAGAGGAGTTTTACGATAAGTTATTAAGTAGCGAAACGCTACCCAAAACAAGTCAGCCTTCTCCAGAGGATTTTGTAACAATATTTGAGGAAGCCAAAACAAATAATGAAGAAATAATCGCTATACTTATTTCTAGTAAACTTAGCGGTACGATTCAGTCTGCAAATATTGCTAAAGAAATAGTAGGATATGAAAAAATACATATAGTAGACAGTGGGAGTACCACTATTGGACAAGGAATTTTAGTTGAGGAAGTTGCAAAACTAAGAAAAGAAGGACTATCAGTAGAAGAAATAATTACAAAAATAAATATGTTAAAAGGAAAAATTAGATTATTTGCAGCGGTGGATACTTTAGAGTATCTACAAAGGGGAGGAAGACTATCTAAGACTTCTGCTGCTATTGGTGGCCTTTTGAATGTAAAACCAATTTTACATTTAGAGGATGGAAAGTTATCAGCTATAGGAAAAGGATATGGTACAACCCGTACTATCGCCGCCATATCTAAACTAATAGAAGGAAGTCAAATTGATTTTAATTATCCAGTATATTTTGGTTATAACGGATCCAAAGAAATGATGGAGAAGTTGATAAGTTCCACCCAAAAGAAAAATGAAATACCAAATCCTAAATTCAAACTGATAAGTGGGGTTATCGGCGTTCACACAGGTCCTGGTGCATGTGCGATAAGTTATGTGAGTAAAGAGTAATAAATGGGCGCAGTAGAATTAATAGTAACTATTACAATCTCTTTTCTAGTTGTTTCAGGACTAATAAGACTAGCTTATTTAATAAAGGGCCTCATTAGGAAAAACTCTTCAAAGTACAAGAGAAAGAACTATTCATTAGATACCTTTATAGAGGGAATTAATAAATATACTAATAAAAGATAATATTTAAGTGGTTAAGTAAACAATAAGAGTAAATAATGTGTAATGATGTTAAAGTCATTTATGCAGTATTTACTTTTTTTATTAAGAAACCAATCCCTTTTAAGTTAAGGTAGTAAAGTGTTATAATTAACAGCAAATTAATATAATGTAACCTTAAGGAGTGATATAGATGTTAAAGCTTGTGAAAATGAATAAAGATTATTTAACACCTAACTACAAAGTAGAGGCGTTAAAGAACGTTAATGTTGAATTTAGAAAGAATGAATTTGTTTCTATATTAGGTCCATGTGGATGTGGTAAGACAACTCTGCTTAATATCATAGGTGGTCT
>DUOF01000109.1 GCA_012839015.1 bacterium | reverse complement strand
TAACTTGCCTCTCTTTTTTATAATTTTAGTGTATAATTGATTAAAGGGTGACTTTTATGAAAAGATTTATAATTCTAATTACAACTCTAGTTTTAATGTGGACTCTTGTTTCTTGTAGTAGATCTACATCGAATCCAGCTACTGAGCCAGGCCAACCTACTACGCAGGAGCCTGATATAACAAGTGATGATACTACGACGCAACATAAAGAGGATGATGAACTTATGAATAAAACTTTATCTTTAAAAATTGGTAATACTGAAGTTGATGTTAGTTGGCTTGATAACGATTCAGTTACTGCATTAAAGAAACTAGCTAAAGATGGGCTTACTATTGAAATGCATATGTATGGTGGTTTCGAGCAAGTTGGTTCTTTAGGAACATCAATTACATCAGCGGATACTAGAATTACAACTAGCCCTGGCGATATCGTTTTGTATTCATCTAACCAAATAGTAATCTTCTATGATTCAAATACATGGGCATATACTAAACTTGGTCACATCAATTTATCTAAAAGTGAACTAACTAACTTATTAGGCGATGGTGATGTAACTATTACAATTACCTTAAAATAAAAACACCACTAGATTTTATTCTAGCAGTGTTCGGAGGAAGTCCTGACTTTAACAGAACTAATTTATATCTCTATATGACCTATGCCATTATAGTAGATATCGACTTGTTGAGTCTTTACACCATCTATTTTAACTTTATGATGCACGACTATCTTTTGGATGAATTCTTGAACTATCTCATCCGTTAATTCATTTATCTCAGTGTATTTCCTAACTAAATTAATTAGGTAAGATGCATTGAGATATTTTTCATTTTCTTTATTAACAAAGTTCTGAAGCTCTTTAATGCGAGTTTCAAGCTCTTTTTGCTCATTTTCATAGCTGGTTGATAATTTATTGAATCTTTCATCAGTTAAATTACCTTCTAGTTTATCTTCATATAAGTTTTGAATAATTGAATCAAGTTTCTTATATCTTGCAGTAGCGGTATCAATTTCCTTAGTTGCATTTTTTAGCGCCTTATTGAGTTCTGATTTAGAATAATCACTTACTTTAGCTACAAATTCATCTTCATTATTCTTTACGAATGAGGTTAACCTTTTAATATCAGCTAGAATAATAGCTTCTATATCAGCTTCTCTAATAGCGTGGGTATGTTCACATCTATGCTTTCTATAACTGCTGCAAACAAAATATGCAGGATTATGATATTTTTCTCTTGGACACACGTAATATAAAACCTCGCCACAATCACTACAATAAAGTTTACCAGCAAGTTTAGGAACATAACCTAGTTTTGTGTTTTTACGTTTGTGAGCTCTAATATTTGAAACTACATCAAAGGTATCCTTATCAATAATGGCTTCATGCGTATTTTCAATTATCTTAAGTTCCTCTGGTTTTGTTGGCTTGAATTTTCGTTTATTACGCTTATAAGGGTCTGGTTTAAAAATAACAGTATTACCTATGTATTCTTGTCTATTAAGTATTTCACTAACAATAGCAGGACTCCATTTTGTGTTTGAATAATCTAAAT
>DUOF01000108.1 GCA_012839015.1 bacterium | reverse complement strand
AGCACTAGTAGTACATTTAGTTCAACTGGTATGACTTATTCTGCTTTAACACAAATCTCTGATACATTGGGCGAACGTAGTGTAACTGTAACAGGTCCCTCAGGATCAAGTGGAGTATATTATCTACACGTTCAAATAAAAGATAAAGCCGGCAACATAAAGAATGAGGTTAGCGGTCCTTTCTATCTTGACAACACGGCGCCCACACCAGGGGAAGTGACGTTTAGGTACCCAAATGGGGATACTTTCGATCCTAATCGAACTAATGCTTGGTCTGCGGTTGATATAACCGTGGATATGAAAGCAGCTTCAGACAATTCAGGAAGGTTGCATACAGACAAAATTGTAGTGGAAATGACCAATATAAATGGAACCAAATCTCAGTGGGATGAGACTCCTGGTAAGTTTTACCTTTCTAATACAGGGTTTTATAAACTAACACATATAGTTATTGATGAAGCAGGGAATAAAGCAACTGAGAAGGTTTACAATTTTACTATAGATAAAATTGGTCTTGAAAGTAACAAGATTAAATTAAAATCTGATACTGAAGAAAAAATATTAGAAGATGAGGAAACATACTATACTAACCAAAACGTTATTCTTTCGCCTAATAAAGATTCTAGCGAATTGTCGGGTTTAGGTACTGTAAAGGTGTACTTTGATATTTATGGATGTTATACAGAGAGTGATGGGTATATTGCGTGTATTAACATTTACAATAGTTACAATCATGGTTTGCAATCTGTAGGTGTGTCAGAAGAGGGTCGATATAAGATCGTTATAATAACCAGCAACGGTAGGTACCGACACGAACTTACACACTATTTAGTAATAGATAAGACACCACCACCAAACAATTCCACGTTATCATTCACTGAAGAAAATAATGATATATATGATGCGGGGGTGGATGCAACCTGGACGAGTTCTTCAGTACTTGTAAGTGTTGCAAACGTTGGTGTAGACGATGGTAGCGACCCTGCCGCTATAAGTGGAGAAACAAAGGCTTCCTACACCGTTAAGTATTTAGATAATAATGGTAACTGGCAGATTTATGAAAATATAATTAATAACACTCTAGATACGATATTAAGTATGACTAATTACTATCTTATCGAAGTGTATACAACAGATAGAGCGGGCAACGTCTCAACTCGGACATATCGAGTTAAAATTGATAAAGAAAATCCAATTGGTGATATGCTATTTAGTGGGCCTGATAATACCCCAGTGGACTTAACGACACCTGCATGGATTAACCACGACCTTAATCTTAATATTGAGAAGATGCAAACTAAGTATATAGAAGAACCTACTGAATATTCATTTAATATAAAAAGAGACGGTATAGAAATTGCTAACTCCGTTATAGGTTATACTCTAAGAGAAGATGGTCAATATGAAATAGTCTTGAATATGAATAAACCACAATCAGGAAATTCTGTCACAAAGACTTATACTTTCTATATTGATAAAACAAACCCTAATTATGCTGGTGAAATCAAATTAATGAGAGAATCTGGTGATGAAATTGAAGATGGTAGCTGGGTTAATATTGAGGATGGATTAAAGGCTGCTATAAACAAAAATGGCGAAGATGCTATGGCTTTTGATAAAACGGTATTGAGTTATTACAATGCCGTTCTTGAAAAATATACAGAGTATAACGGAGAGGTGTTCAACACTAGTGGTAGATACACCTTCAAAATAACTACTTATGACAAAGCTGGTAACTTCACTACGGGTGAAAAAACAGTAACACTATTTAATTCCAATGAATTAGGTTTAGATGACGTCTTAATTGAGTTTAATTATGATAAAGATAGCAAAACCGGTCTGTACAATGGTTTTACTTACATCGATGGTAACGGTGAATACAATTATAAAACAGGAGATAACAATCCTAATACACCTACAATAAAAATCACAATTAGATCTAAGACAGACTTTAATGAAATATATATTGGTGAGACTGAAGAGGATATTCTGCCGGGGTCTACGCCACAAGCAGAGGAATTCAGGTATATTGGTAATGATGAATACGGTTATCTAGCTGAGATAACCTTTGAAATATCCAAAGATTTTGGTAAAAAGGATATCTATTTTGCATTCAAGACTGGAGAGGAATATAAATCTGTCCCTAATCCTAAAACATTAGTTTATGACAACATAATTGAAATTACAAAGGATGACGGAAAAGGTACTACAGAATTCTATAAAGAACATGAGATGAATGTTTCTTTTGATAATAGTATTGGAGAACTTTCAACTATGAGGGTTGATTATGTCTGGGAGGATACCGAAGACCCTAACAGCATAGAAGACCCTAACAGCATAAATGAAGATAGATTCCAACAATTATTTTACGCTGGTGAATTTACTACCAAAACTGTAACAACACCTCCTGTCGAAATCATCTCAGAAAATTACAGATTGTATATCAGGTTAAAATTTGGGGGAATGACACACTTTATTGCAAGTGAATTTGTCTATAAGATTGACAACTATGTCGAAAAATTTGAATTTACGATTGCAGCAGGAACTCCAAGTCCCAATAAGTCAGAAGAAATCGAATATAAAATACCTACTAATTCAACTTTCATTGAGGCGAAAATTAAATACGGAGATCCTAGTGGTATAGTTT
>DUOF01000107.1 GCA_012839015.1 bacterium | reverse complement strand
TCCATGGGTGAAGTTTGTACATGTTGCGATCTTTACATTTCCATTGATTCTTATAGGTTTTGCAGCATGGTTGGATATAACAGAAAAGAAAAAATAATACTATAACAAATAAACAATATAAAAGAAAGGAGTTGACAATATGACATTAGAAGCTAGGGCAAAAGCTATAAGGGATTTGGAGGCTATTCTATCTAATTTAGCATACAAAGACTTTAAACAGGCGAATCCGGTGCGTAGAATAGGTAGGGATGGGCGAAGAATACATAAACCCTATAATCTATCAAGCGACACCATGGAAGCATTAGAAGTATTAAGCCTAGCTTGTAAGCAGGACATAACAGCCGAGGATGGGGAGATTATAAAGGGTTTTCTATTGCCCTATAGGGTTAACAGGAGGGAGTATCTAATCAATACGAATCCAAGGTTGCAGTAGTGCATAACAGCCCATAAAATGTAGATTTTAGTAACATGATAAATAAAATAACTGTTGACTTTAATACTATAGTTTAGTATAATTAAGGTAAAGAAGCAAATAAAAAGGAGGTGCGAAAGGTGATTAGATTTGAAAATGAGTATGATCGGCTGAATCAGCTAGTAGATGAATTGTTAGAATATATTGTAGAAACAACTTCCAACAATGATCTAGGATTTGTTAACAGCATTTTGAGAAAATATGGAGAAGAAGAAATCGTGGACGCATAACACAATCAAATAAACAAAGGAGGAGTGTGGTATGATAGAGGGAGTTAGGGAGTGGATGGAGCTAATTAACAATGCGACACCATGGGCAAAGTTTATACATACTATAGTGTTTGTTTCCCCTGTAGTATTGATAGGATGTTCCTACTGGATTGATAGAGCCGAAAAGAAATAATACACAACTAACAAAAATGCAATACAAAATAATAAATTAATTAAAGGAGAATGCAAAGATGGAAATTAAAGTATGGGGTAATGAATTAAAGGGTGCAATAGAAAAAGCAGAAAAGGTAATGGCGAAAAAGGCTGATGTTGAAATATTAGAAAATGTATTATTAACAGCTTATGATGATAAGATCACACTAACAGCTAATAATCTTATGTCCTGCATTAGCATTAATATAAATGGTAGTGTAATAGAACCAGGGGCAGCGACACTACATAAGAGCGACCTCAGACTTATTAAAAGATGTGAGGGCGAGTTGTCAATAACAGAAGAGAATAAAACGGTAACAGTCGCAGGTATTAGAAAATTAGAATTTATACAAGATCATGAGGCTGATGATTTTCCCGAATCCATGCAAGTGATTGATGGCAATAAGGCTTTCACAATCAATGCCGAAGAATTTAAAAGTGCTTTAAAAATTAAAAAAATGGCAAGCAAAGAAGATGCAAGGCCACAGCTAAACTCTCTTAACATACGAGGCAATAGGATTATGGCACTGGACGGCTATAGGCTAGGGTTGATTAACTTAAACATAGATAATAAGCATAATGGTGACTTGATGATACCTTTAGACACCATAGAGCAACTAGATAGAATTATAACTAAAAGGGATCGCTATAATTTAGAATTTACCTATAACCTCAAGAGTGCTGATGGTAATCAAATACTATTTTTAAGTATAACAGGCGAAGACTGGGAGCTTACAACGAGAGTCAAACAAGGCGAATACATGGACATAGAAGGGATAATACCACAAAATCATGCAATAGTAACCACCATAGACTCAAAAGCATTACTTGATACATTAAAATTCATGAAGGAGATTAAAGATAACAATATATTAACCATAGATGTAACACAAGATGAAATAACAACCACGAAGGCAAATCAAAGCCAAAAAATCACTGAAAATCATAATTCACAAAACAATACATGGAGCCTGAACAAGGACTCTTATAAGATAGCATGTAATGACAGGTACTTACAAGACACATTGACAACCATGGGGCAAGATGAAGTGATTATGAAATTTGGGGAGAGAAACGTAAATCCAATTATTGTCACAGATAAAGATAACACTGAATTATATCTTGTATTACCTGTTCGCATTACTGAAGATGCATAACATGGCTATATAAATAGGCGTGGGGCTGCCTTAAAAGC
>DUOF01000106.1 GCA_012839015.1 bacterium | reverse complement strand
ACACTCTTATATTCAACATCTTAAAACAAATAAGAGGCATGTGATAATGCCTTCATTATCAGATTATACTAAGCCATTGTTTTTGGAATTCTTATAAATTAGTTGTTAATCATATAGGATTGTCAATATAAATTCATATCTCCTTCAATTTTCCGATATATAAGTAGTACAATAGCAGGAGTGTGTATTACAGTTTAGGGGGCAGATAAATAAAAAACTACCTATTAAGGTAGCGTAATTTTATTTAATGGCGTCCACAGAGAGATTCGAACTCCCGACCTACGGCTTAGAAGGCCGTTGCTCTATCCTGCTGAGCTATGTGGACACACAAGACATTATATATACAATCATAATGTTTTGCAATGAGTTTTTTTGAAAAAACTACTAATTTGTTGCTATTTATAGGTATCTAGGTCACTAGGTAAGACAACTTTAACAAAGGAATTGAAGCCCTTGATCACTATATTAACAGTTATTTCATTGTTTCCTTGATCTAGATAGGTATAGTTAATAGTAGAGAACTGATCTTTATTATTTAGTGTTACTTTATAAGTAATTAACTCCTCACTATTTACATAGCTAGGAGCAGGAGCCTTAAAAGTCATTTTAGAGCCTTTTCCGTTTTCTTCGATGACAAACTCACTAATATCATCCTCAACAAAATGAGGAATGATATTCACAGGAGAATGCATACTACTAGCATCATAATGCTCTTCATACGTCTTATTGAAGTAATCTTTATTTTGTAGTCCTAAACTTATATTAGTAGTATGGATATAAACGCCATCACTAGCAAAGAATCTATTTATTCTATGAGTAAGGATACCTTGGTCTTTTCTTTCCATGTAGGAAGATAGTCTCCTCACATTACCATTAGCAGAAAATTCAACTTCATTTTCATAAGTCTCTACTTTATGAGTCACTATACCATCACTTAAAAATTTAGTAGTTACAGTCTTACTATATGAGATACCATGGGCAGATATATAATGATCACGTGCTTTATTATAGTTAGATATACTTAAATCTCTCTCTCTATTAAAACAACCCGTTAAAAGGAGGGTAAATAACAAAAGTATAGGGATAATTTGTTTTTTCAATTTTCTCACCTCTCTAGTTTATTATATAAGATAGCACATACTTTTAAGAGTCTTTTGCTATCTTTTCCATTCAATATTATCATCGATAACTTTTTTCTTGTCAAAGCTTTCACTCAAAACAATTACACATTCATTAATTTTAGCAATCTGATCCCAAAGACTCTCAACATAATCACTCTCTTTAATATAATGATACTTATTCAGACCCTTTTGATTGACTAAAATATGGGGTTTTAATAAAGTTCTAATCTTAATGTCCTTATCCCTTAAAATATCCTTAGTCTCAGTAGATGACTTTTCTAGTAGTTTAATAGCTTCCATTAAGGTATAAGAAATAGCGTCTATCCCCGCCTTACTCTTCTTAAATTCATGCAGACTTTCTATCTCTAGTCGCTGAAGATGATAATTCATAGTCTTCACCTTATCTAAAATAGATAGGGAGTCAGCAAGTACTACTATACCACTGTCTTCACTATTGCTAAGTAATGATTTTTCTAACTTACGTAGATGTTTGTTTTCTCTTATTAGAATTCCCCAAATGGGAGTAATAGCTTTAGTTTCTCCTACTAGTTCACTATCATCATAAACATACTTACCAAGGATTGAGCCAAATACTTTACCCATCTTGTTTAAGACAATGTCATTAAAGGGAATAAACCCTTTTGCCTTTGTAAGGATACTTGGTAGAGGTGTTCCCCCTACTGGCATTCTTTCAATCTTTTGTCCCGATACACTCAGGGTTACTCCTTCTATT
>DUOF01000105.1 GCA_012839015.1 bacterium | reverse complement strand
TACTAGCGCCTTCACTAACTCCAAGTATTACTGGAGACTTTAGCGCTTCTGCTTCATCAAGTATAGCAATCGCCCATTCTAAGTTGTTTATATTGAATTGCCCAATTGCATATTCTTCCCTCTTTGCTTTAGCAAGCATATCCTTCATATTAACTAAAGCCATCTATACTCCCCCTTTTACGTTAATAAGAAGGGATTTTTTAATAATCTTCATCCTCTTCTTCGTCGTCTTCTAAATCATCGTCTAGATCATCATCTAGATCATCATCCTCGTCATCTTCATCGTCTTCATCTTCATCAAGATAATCATCATCATAGTTTTCTTCTTCTGCTTCTAGTTCAATTTCTTTTTCTTCTTCTTCTATCTCACTATATGCATCATTCATATCAATATGGACCTTATCAAACTTATGTTTGTCCCTTAGGTCCCAATGGTTATCCTCTAGTAAAACAAACCTCTCATCCATACTTAGGTGAGTATAGAATTCAGATATCATATCATCTGCCTGTGATTTCTCTAAACCCATAATTTCACTAACTTCTTTCCAAAAGTTATTGAAAGACTGCGGGTTTTGTTTTTTTAATAATAATTCATAGGCAACATTAACCATTGATTTTTTTCTCATTTATTTTTCCCCCTAAATTTCTTTTATCAGTATATCTTAATATTTATTATATTTCAACTATTGTACTTTATTTTCGCTTACAGGTATTTTTATTTTATTAAGGTTAAAAATAAGTTTAGGAGTGTTTTTATGAGAAATAATTTAGACTATGACATCAAAATAACCTTAACTACTTTTTTTATAGTAATTATTTTATGTATTATGATAAGTTTTTCCTCTCCCTTTATTAGAAGAATGCAAATAAATAAGGTGAAAGAGGTAACAACCGAGGTCAATAAGGTCGCCTACCTCACCTTTGACGATGGTCCTAGTTATAACACCCCAAAGATATTAGAGATATTAGACAAATATAATATTAAAGCTACTTTCTTTGTTGTAGGTCCTAGTTATGATGAAAAGGACAAGAACCTAAAACAAATAGTAAATAAAGGACATACAATTGCAATTCATAGTTATGAACATAATTATGGTTATATTTATAATTCCTTTGATAATTACCTTAGGGACTTTGAGAGATGTAAGGATTGGATTTTTAGTGTTACTAAGGAAGAACCTAGCATCTATCGAATGCCTGGAGGCTCTTCTAATGTTATAACTAGGAGAGAAAACATAAAGGAATTAATTCGCTACTTGTATGATCATAATTATTTCCATGTCGATTGGAACGTTGATAGTAATGATTCCTTTAGTGATCATTATACACAGGTTATTAGTAATGTTTTAAATGGCGTTAAAGTAAACGAGTATAGTGGTTTATACAATCAAAATATCCTAATGCATGATACTAAAACGGTTACTGTAAGGGCTCTTCCAACGATTATAGAAAAGTTGATTAATGAAAACTATACTTTCGCTACCCTCGATGAGACCTCGCCACTATCTCAACACGTAAAAGGATAGGAAATATATATAAATAAAAACTCATTGTTGATGAGTTTTTCAGTTTGTTATGGATTTTATTCCTCGACCGTTTTAGTAGCAATTATATTGACACCTAGATCTAGAACATTTTCTACTATTACGTCTAATACCTTGATCGGTGCTTGTACTTCAACACTATTTAGGTGTTTCATTACATCGTTTATTTTACTCATTGGTATGTTAGCAGATGTCTTGACTGGTAACCTTCTTAAGTTCTTAGATTTTAATTTAACCGTTGTGTTTAGAAATCTTCTTTGTTCTGTTGCCATTTCTTTGTTCCTCCTAACCATCTATGATTTCGACGCTTAACTCGCCAAAATCACTAGTAAATTCTTCTGCTTTAACCATGATGGTTTGCATTTCAGCAGGAGCTAAGTTTGGTCTTTTTATTTCTTTAAGCACTTCTTCATTTAGTTTTATTAATATTTTCTTATTAGTAAGCGGCTCTCTAACCCTAAACTTAATTTCTACTGAGTCATCTATATTATCCTTGTTAATCATCTGTGGTAATACATAGCTCACTTTGTTTCCAGCCACACAAGTAATTTGTTTCTTGTTTCTTTTGAATTCATTTTTAATGTATTTAGCTGCACCTTTTGCAGCGATCCTTGCTTCCTTACTAACAAAGTCAACTAGGTCATGGACATGTAAACTATTGCCACAAGAGAATATCCCCTCGACACTAGTCTCCATATATTCATTAACTACTGGCCCTTTAGTTACTTCACTTATCTTTGTTCCGATGTTTTCTAATAAAACATTCGATGGTACAAGTCCTACTGATAATAGCAAGGTATCAACCTCAAATTCTTTTTCAGTTCCCTTTATAAATTGAAGGTTTTCATCAACTTGAGAAAGAGTAATCCTTTCTATTCTATCTTGACCCTCTATTTTGCTTATCGTATGAGATAAGTAAAGAGGGATATTAAAATCTTCTAAACATTGAACAATGT
>DUOF01000104.1 GCA_012839015.1 bacterium | reverse complement strand
TGTGATATTGAAGGAAGTGAACAATTATTTGCTTATTTAACTGATTTTAAACCTAGTGAAGAGGGAGAAAGTCAGACAATTAAATTTGAATACTCAAGAGGAGAGTTAAATGACTCAATTAGTTTAACTAGAGTAGTAGAAGATGGAAAGCTACAACCTATAGGTATATCGAAGATTAGTGAACCGATTAATCCTGGCTTCTTCGAGGGTATAAAGTTATCTTTCCAAATGTTTGGTAAGGTAGTCTCGACGATGTTTAAGGCTCTAGGGAGCCTGTTTACTAAGGCTGGTATATCACAACTAGGTGGTCCAATCCAAATATATCAAGTCTCTGCAGAGCAGGCGAGTCAAGGAATCATTCCTTATGTTTGGTTTGTGGCAATACTTTCAATTAACCTAGGCTTCTTTAATCTGCTGCCAATACCTGGTTTAGATGGATCTAGATTTATTGTCTCGATTGGAGAAATGATTACAAGAAGAAAGTTTAATGTTAAGGTTGAGAGTTATCTTAACTTTATTGGGATTATTTTACTTTTACTAATAATGGTTTTGGTAACGGTTAAAGATGTGATAGGATTGTTTTGATAGATAAGGTGGTATTAGAATGGATGAAGGATTAGTTACTTTTTTAAATGGAGTTGGTTTAGAAACTGAATATCTTAATTACTTTGAAGATGCCAAGTTAGAAAAAGCAATTTATATAAAAAAAGATAAGAAATATAATATTTACATTAAGTTTTCTAGTTTGCCTAAAGTGCAAACTTATTTTGCTATTGAACAAATTCAAAACAACTTTAAATTTGATAGCAAAGTAATTATTAGTTTTGATAAATATATTGAAATAGATGAAGAGTATGTAAATAGTGTTTTCCAAAATGTAATTCTTGAAAAACACAAAGATAGTGCGATGGTTAGGAGTATTAGAAACATTAAAATAGGTGTTAACCAAGAACAAATATTGTTTCACTTCAACAGTATAGTTTTGAGAGACTCCTTTATGGAATTTGAAAAGGTGTTTGAAGATATTTATCATCAATTAGGAATTAATAGAATGGTTAGTTTTGTAGTAATCGAAAAGGACTTTGAGGAAGAAAATGCTAAACTCGAAGCAGAGAATAATAATATAATTAAACAAGTAAGTCAGAGAGCTGTTAATAGAGTTAGGGATGAACCTAAAGCTAAGGTCAATTACTATAAAACCCAGAGCGAACAAGTTAAAATTGGACAACTTAGTCAAGATGATAAGAATGTAATTGTTAGAGGAAAGATATTTGATATTGAGACAAGTGATCGAAAGATACTAATTGTAACCTTATTCATTACTGACTTTGACGATGCAGTTAGTGTTAAGCTTTTTGAAGGTAGACACTTCAAAAGAGAAGAATTAGAATCCTTTAAAGAGGGTCAATGGGTTGAAGTCAAAGGTGATATGGAATATGACACTTATGCTAGAGAGATTGTACTTATGGGCAAGAGTGTTAGTAAGATAGAGGTCGACGATGAAATAAAAGACCTAGCAGATGAAAAAAGGGTCGAATTACATACCCACACTAAGATGTCAAATATGGATGGGGTTGCCACCGCTAGAGAATATATTGAACAAGCCAGTAAATGGGGACACAAGGCAATCGCTATTACTGATCACGGGGTAGTTCAATCATACCCTGAGGCGATGAAGGCTGCTAAAGGAAAAGACATCAAGGTTATCTACGGGCTTGAAGCTTATGTAGTTGATGAACCTAATAAAATTGTGATGAAGCCAACCGATACTAATGTTGATGATGCCATTTACACTGTGTTTGACTTAGAGACCACCGGTCTATCCTCTAGGATAGATGAGATTATAGAAATAGGTGCTGTAAAGGTGCAAAATGGAATGATCCTTGAAAAGTTCCAAACCTTTATCAATCCTGGAAGAAGTCTATCAAGCAAGATTACAGAGATAACCAGTATTACCGATGATATGTTAAAGGATGCTCCTACTCTAGATGAAGTTTTAAAGGATTTCCTAGACTTTATTAGTGGTACTATTCTAGTCGCCCACAACGCCTACTTTGATATGTCCTTTCTTAAGGAAGCGATTGCAAGGCACGGGCTTCCAAAGTTGGAAAATCCCGTGATTGATACACTGCCTTTATCAAGATATTTATATAAAGATGCTAGGGCACATAACCTAGGTAGTGTTTCTCGTAGATTTAATATTGAGTACGACGAAGAAATAGCACACCGAGCCGATTATGATGCCACGGTATTATTTAACGTTTTTGAGGTTATGCTCCGTGAAGTGATTGATAACCATAATGTAAAAACTCTTAATGATCTATCTAAATTAGTTCATGAAGATAGTTATAAGAGGACAAGACCAATCCACATGGTTTTACTAGCTAAGAATGAACAAGGTATTAAAGACCTATATAAATTAGTTTCTATCTCTTCGACCGATTATTTCTGGGATATTCCGCGAATTCCCAGGAAACTTTTAAGTGAACATCGCGAGAATTTACTTATAGGAAGCGCTTGTTTTAATGGTGATGTTTTCGA
The DNA here is from genome assembly GCA_012839015.1 of bacterium. Taxonomy (GTDB): domain Bacteria; phylum Bacillota_I; class Bacilli_A; order RFN20; family DUOF01; genus DUOF01. The sequence goes on along the minus strand of DUOF01000104.1, from coordinate 6,677 downwards.
TACCGCGATGACTAAGAGTGAACCTGAGTTACTAGATGCTGTTGACTATTATGATTATATTGAGGTACAACCCCTATCTAATTATTCTTATTTAGTAGATACGGGCTCGATTGAAAATGAAGAGACGCTTAAGACGATTATAAACTTTATTATTGATGCTGCTAAAGCAAAAGAAAAACCTGTAGTAGCGACCAGTGATGCACATTATCTAAATCACCGTGATAAAATATTTAGGGACGTCTATATTAGCGCACAAGCTATCGGCGGCAAAAGACACCCTCTATATGACTTTAGAAAAAGGGTTAAAGAAAACCCTAATCAACATCTACGTACTACTACTCAAATGCTTGAAGAGTTTTCGTTCCTGGATGAGCGACTTGCCTATGAAATAGTAGTTAAAAACTCTAATTTAATTGCAGATAAAATTGAGAAAGTACAACCTCTAAAAGACGGTACCTTTACTCCTAAAATAGATGGTGCTGAGGAAAAACTAAAACAACTTTGTTATGACACAGCCCATAAGCTTTATGGTGAAGAATTACCTACCATTGTATCTGAGAGGATAGATAAAGAATTAACCAGCATCATTGATAATGGTTTTGCGGTTATCTACTACATTTCTCATAAGCTAGTTGAAAAATCCGTCTCAGACGGTTACCTTGTTGGTTCTAGAGGTTCGGTTGGTTCTTCTCTAGTTGCCTTCTTAACTGGTATTACTGAAGTCAACTCCCTTCAACCTCATTATCGATGTGAACATTGTAGTTACAGTGATTTTAGTAATGAAGAAGGTGTTCACAGTGGTTATGATTTACCTGCGAAAGATTGTCCAAAATGTGGTAAACCATTAAAGGGTGATGGCCAATCAATCCCTTTTGAGACATTTCTAGGTTTTAAGGGTGATAAGGTACCCGATATTGATCTAAACTTCTCGGGTGATTATCAGGCTATCGCCCATGACTATACTAAGGTACTATTTGGAGAGGATTATGTTTACCGTGCTGGTACTATTGGTACAGTTGCCGAGAAAACTGCTTATGGATATATTAAAGGGTACTTCGAAGAACTTGGTATATATGAGGGTATTAGTAAGGCTAAAACTAGATACCTAGTAAAAGGGTGCCAAGGTGTTAAAAGAACCACTGGGCAACACCCTGGTGGTATTATCGTTATCCCAGATGATAATGATGTTTATGATTTCACTCCAATTCAATATCCTGCAGATGATTTAGGTTCACCCTGGCTTACTACCCACTTCGACTTCCGCGCGATTGAGGACAACGTTTTGAAGTTAGATATTTTAGGACACGTGGATCCAACTGCACTAAAAATGTTGAAAGATATGACCGGTATTGATCCTAAAGATATACCTTGTAATGATGAGAAGGTACTGTCGTTGTTTACCAGCACAAAAGCATTAAACGTTGAACCTTCTGCTATTTTAAATGAAACCGGTGCTACTGGCATACCAGAGTTTGGTACTGAATTTGTTAAGGGGATGTTAAGGGATGCTAAACCTAAAACATTCGCGGAGCTAGTACAGATTTCCGGGTTATCACACGGTACTGACGTTTGGAACGGTAATGCCCAAACCCTTATTCAAAACAAAACTTGTACCCTTATGGAAACTATTGGTTGCCGTGATGATATCATGGGTTATCTGATTGATAAAGGACTTGATAACTCACTTTCTTTTAAAATCATGGAGAGTGTTAGAAAGGGACGAGGATTAAGCCCTGAACAAGAAGAAGAGATGAATAATAAAAATGTACCTAAGTGGTACATCGAGTCATGCAAAAAGATTAAGTATATGTTCCCTAAAGCGCATGCTGTTGCTTATGTAACTATGGCTCTTAGGGTGGCTTGGTTTAAGGTTTATCGCCCTCTTGAGTACTATGCTACTTACTTCTCAACAAGGGCAGATGCCTTCGATATCGACACAATGATAAAGGGTTATGAATCTATAAAGAGTAAATACCTAGAGTTAGAGAGTAGAATAAAGTCAAAAGACCCACTGATTACTAATAAGGATGTGGCGGTTGCGTCTTGTCTTGAGAATGCACTTGAAATGACTGCAAGAGGATACAAGTTTTCTAACATAAATTTATATAAATCCCAAGCAAAGAATTTTATTGTTGATCAAGAAACTAGAACAATCATCCCACCTTTCTCTTCAATTGATGGTTTAGGTGCCAGTGCTGCCTCTTCGGTGGTAGAAGCAAGAGGTGAGAGAGAGTTCATCTCAATCGAGGATCTAACCAGTAGAACTCAGTTAAACAATACTAATATTAAAGCACTAGAGAAATTAGGTGTCCTGGCGAACTTGCAGGCTACCAATCAACTTGAGTTACAACTGTTCTAAAAAAGGGCTATAAATATAGCCCTTTTTAATTCATTAATAACATTCTTTTGTCACTTACTTTAGATAAGACTAAAAATAAGTCTTAATAATCTAAATACCGGTGCAGCGACCGGCGGGGACAGACCACCACTACCCTCTCCGCTACAAGGTCCTGGGTGTGTGAGCACAAACGAAAACATTCTCATACCTCCTTTCATAGATATTACCATAAAATGGAAAAATAAATAAGTTTCTAAGTATACCTTATTTGAAAACTTAGTTATAATTAGGTGAGGAACAAAACATGAGTAGAGAAAAGGATGACTTTCTGAGGATTGGAGATGCCTTAAAGAAACTTAGGAAAAGAGCAGGCTTATCTCAGATTGATTTAGCCAGTGGCATTTGTGATCGCACAACTATTACCCATTTGGAAAATGGTAAATTTAAGTTGCCATCAATTGTTTTAATTAATAAAATATGTCAGAAACTCAATTTAACACTTGATGAGTTTTTAATGTTTGCTTTTGGAGGTTTTGTAGACCACTTATGGATTAGGAGAAATGAAATAGACTCCCTTATTAAAAAAGGAAGAGTATGACAAAGCCCTAGAACTAGTTAAATACTGCTATGTTCCCTTTAATCATCCTGGTGACAAACAGTATGTAATGTTTGTCGAAGCTCTTAGCTTAATGGATAAAGATAAATATTTTGAAGCTAAATTAGAACTGGAAGAGGCTTTATCAATAACAGTTAAAAACATTAATGAGTATGTTTTTACAATGAATGAAATGAGGATCATCAATTCAATTATTCTTTGCGACTGGCATTTAAAAGGTAAAATTGACAGTGTAGGCACTGATTATATAAACCTTTTGATGAACTCTATCTGGCACTTCCCTGAAGGAAAAGAATACAATAAAATTATTTCACTATATCTTAATGTAATTGTTTACTATTATGAATGTGGGCATAAAGATAAGATAGGGGATATGTATCAGAGTGTAATGAATATTTGTGAAAAATATAGTTGTTATGACTACCTTGGTAAACTATGGACCATCAAGGCTAATATTTGTTATTTGGAGGAGGATTTTGATAAGGCAGAGCAATTTGTTCAAAAAGCAATAACCTTTTATGAACTTTTAGGGGAGAAGATCAACCTTGAAAAGTCGATAGAGTTATTACAAGTTATCAATCATAATAAATCATTAGTTTCTTAATTGTTAAGAGTTATAAGAATTTATTGAAAAAAGTATTTAAATAATATAGAATAAAGTCACGTGTCCACATAGCTCAGCTGGATAGAGCGCCACCCTCCTAAGGTGGAAGTCGGGAGTTCGAATCTCTTTGTGGACGCCATTTTATTTTTAGGGAGGTATTAAGGTGCACTTAAAATTTATTGGACGAGGCAGTGCTTTTAACACTTTAGAAGGCAATAACAATGCTTTCTACTTAAACGATAAAGGACAGATGCTTCTAATAGACTGTGGTGAAACCACTTTCACTAGATTAAAAGAAAAAGGAATATTAAATGAAGTAAAAGAATTATTTGTAGCTATTACTCATACCCACTCTGATCATGTAGGGAGTTTATCTAGTTTAATTTTATACCTATTCTTCGTTCTTAATATAAGGGCTAATTTAGTACTTACCGGAGATGAAACCTATAATAGAACACTAAAAGACCTAATTAAGATAATGGGTGTAAGTGATGATAATATAAATTTTATAACAACTAATGAGTTTATCAATAAGATGGAAGAATTTAAAAGTTTTGAATTTCTTGAGAGTGCCCATGTAGATAATTTTAAAACTTTTGGGATTGTCTATACTGCAGATAACGGAATCACCTATTACTCTTCAGATACTAACTCTACAGAATGCTTAGAAAATTATTTAAACAATAAAGACTTAGACAAGATATATATAGATATTTCTATTAGGGAACAAGAAGGTAATTCTCACTTGTCTTTTGATACACTTTTGGAAGTAGTGCCTAAAGAAAAAAGAAACAAAGTATATACGATGCATTTTGATTCCGATGAGTTAATCCAAAAAGCTATCGGAGCAGGCTTCAAAGTAGTAGACAAGATATAAAGGGGCTGGAAATATGCTAATTGTACTAGCGACGAATGAGGAGTTTGAATGTGCTAGTAAGTATTTCAAAGACTATAAAATCATCAAAACAGGTGTTGGAAACACCAATGTCATTAGTAGTTTAGTTAACGAAAATAAAGATCAGACTATAATCAATATAGGGTATGCAGGTAGTAACTTCCTACCTGTAGGTGAAGTTGTAAAGGTAGCTAGGAGTTATAACTTCAATCATCCTAAAAATGTAGAAATCGACTGTAAATTTCATGGATTTATATTAGATAAAGAAGGGGTGGATTGTTACACCTCTAGTGATTTTGTCTTATCATGTGACCTTAAAGAACCAGTAGTATTTGATATGGAATTAAATACAATCATTGCCCTAGGATTTAGGAAAGTAATTTCATATAAAATAGTGAGTGATAATCTAAACATAGAAGAGTATGAGAGTTTTAATGAGGCAGAAGTTTGGCAAGAACTGGTTAGTAAGATAGATAAAGAAGTTAATGACAATTAGACACTAAGGCAATCTAACTAGATTGCTTTTTATATCAGTATGTGTTAATAATTTATATGTGGACCCGTAGCTCACCAGGATAGAGCGCAACCTTCCGAAGGTTGAGGTAGCGTGTTCGATTCACGCCGGGTTCACCATTAGTATTAAGGAGAGATTCTATGAAGGATTGGTTGAATTATATTGTACTTATTATATCGGTTATATCAATTACCTTTTTTATTGGCATGACATTTCTTAGGATGGGTACTGTACGTACACAAGCTAAGAAATATGGGATGAAAAAAGAAGTTACTGACCCTTGGGTGTATTGGATATCTTACGCCAGTGGTTTTTTCATTATTGCCCTAAAATTGATCGTCTGGATCTTCTTTCCTAAAGACTCAACTTCGAATTTATGGTTGAGTGATATAATACCTAGTGTATTCCTAGTACTATTTACCAGGACCATTGGTAAGAGTGTTATATTAAGAGCAGAGAAACAACTATACTTTAATCGCCTCCTAGCCCAAACAAAAGATATTCATAAATTCAGTAAAGAAAACAATAAATGGATGCTTCATACTGCCACTGGGACCTATCCTGTTAGTTTGACTAATACGACGGTTTACAAGATAGCAGAAATAAGTGGTGCAAGCATTGAAAAAAGCAAACCAGAAAAAAGTAAGAATCAATAAGAAAATATTGCACCTTAGTTAAAGTGGTGTTATACTTTTTCTACGCGTGAATGGCGGAATGGTAGACGCAGTGGACTCAAAATCCACCGGTTAGTAGCCGTGCGGGTTCAAGTCCCGCTTCGCGCACCAATAGTTAGAAAATCCCTTAAATAGGGCTTTTTTTATTATAAAAAAGACAAATGAAAACAATTTGAAAACATTTTGAATGAAAAACTTATATTTTATCGATATTAAATTAGCAGTAGATTATATCTGTGCATTCCATTTTGGGGGTAAAATATAAGTTATCTCCCCTTTGGTTTTCTTGTATTTAGTTTTGATTTTGGTGCGATTACTCTTTAACTCAGGGCTAGCTTCCCTTAAATATTTATCAAACTCGCAGAAAAGATTCTGTATATCAATTGGGGCAAGTTTATGGTTCTTAAGATATCTAAACTTTAACCCAAACTTCTTTAATGATTTCTCCTGATTCAAATAAGTCTCCATAATTTTTTCTTCATAATTTTTTACGTTACCAAAAACTTTCTTAATACCTCTTTTAGAACCGGGACCCGCTGCTGTGAAGGAGTTATCATCCCAGTTGAAATGGGATGAATAGTTTAGATCACTCGTGTATTGATACGCTAAGAAATTCCCTATTAAAGGATATGAAACAATGATATTAAATGCCTCTTTAAAGGTTTTACAGCCGGATAGTTTAGATGGTAAATCATCTTCTCTAAACATCTTATTTAATAAAAAGAGATTATTTTCATGCTTATGATCAAAGCCATAAACTTTATTGGCACACATAATATAGGCGGAGTTATAAATGGGCTGCTATTTTTTTAGATTGGTTAAGAATTCACTGTATTTTTGAAATCAAAGGTACTAAGAGATACCTCACCAAAGTGTTTCTCAGATTCAACTCAAGTGCTTGGTAAATTGAATATCTTGAAGTAAAGGATCCTAAATACGGTGTCTTCTAACCCGTATTCCTTTTTAGAGTAGATTACTTCCTTTAATAGGAACTGAGAAACTCTATCTAAGACCCTATAGGCATTACAAAATTTAT
>DUOF01000103.1 GCA_012839015.1 bacterium | reverse complement strand
TTTTTAAGTGTTTTTATAATCGGTGTTATTATAAAATTTGGTAATATGAATGAATTTACTCTTACCATAACTACGTTTCTACGTTATATGAGTTTAATTAATATAGGTCTTGGAGTATTTAACCTAATTCCGATTCCACCGCTTGATGGATCTAAGATTCTAGGTGCAATCCTGCCTGAGAGAGCTTATTTCAAATATATGCAATACGAAAGATATGGTTTTATTATCTTAATGGTTCTTTTGGTAAGTGGTATTTTATTTATACCTCTAGTAGCAATCCAAACATGGATAATTGGCCTGAATGAAACCATTGTCAATTTTATTTTACAGATTAGATAAAACACTTGCTTAAAAAAAAGCATTATAGTAATATATACGAGCATATTAAATGCGAGTCGAGTGGGAGGAAGAAATTCTATTAAGACCACAACACGGACAAAATATAGGAGGTGTGTCGCGTGAGCAAAAAAAGGATCGCTAAGGTTGTTAAATTACAACTACCAGGAGGAGAAGCTAAACCTGGAGCAGCATTAGCATCAGCAGGTATTTTAATGCCAAAGTTCTGTAGTGAATTCAACGAACAAACTGCAGACAGAAGGGGAGAAAATGTGCCAGTTATTATAACTGCGTATGAAGACAAATCGTTTGATTTCGTTCTTAAAACTACTCCAGTTGCAGACTTAATTAAAAAAGCTTGTAACATTAAGAGTGGTTCAGGAAGCCCTAAAGCAAACAAAGTTGCTACATTAAGTAGAGAAGATGCTAAGAAAATTGCTGAATACAAAATGCCTGATTTAAATGCTTTAGATCTAGAAGCCGCTATTAAGATAGTAGAAGGCGCTGCTAGAAGCATGGGCGTTAACGTTGAAGAAGAAAAATAATTAATTAAAAGTGGGAGGAAGTCTTCGGCCGCTAGAACCACAAGGAGGAAAGAAAATGAAAAAAAGAGGAAAGAAATACAAACAAGCAATTGAACTAATTGACAAAAGTAAAGTATACGAAGCTAAGGAAGCTTGTGAATTAGTTAAAAAAACAAATACTACTAAATTTGATGCATCAGTAGATGTTTCGTTTCATTTAAACATTGATACTAAAGACGCTGAACAACAAATAAGGGGTGCAATCGTACTACCGCATGGCACTGGAAAGAATAAGACAGTACTAGCTATCACTACAAAAGAAGCAGAAGCCAAAGCGGCTGGGGCAGACTTTGTAGGTGGTAAAGATATGATCGAAAAGATCCAAAAAGAAAACTGGTTCGATTTCGATGTTATCGTTGCTACTCCTGAAATGATGGGTGAACTTGGTAAGATCGGTAGAATCTTAGGACCTAAAGGTTTAATGCCTAACCCTAAGACTGGTACAGTTTCAATGGATATTACTAAAGCTATTAATGAAATCAAAGCCGGTAAGGTAGAATACCGTGCTGATAAAGAAGGAAACATTAATGTATCTATCGGAAGAGTATCTTTTGATCAAGATAAATTATATGATAACTTCAAAGCTATCTATGATGTCATAATCAAGGCTAGACCTAGTGTAGTTAAAGGGGTTTACTTAAAAAACTTAACTATCTCTACTACAATGGGACCTAGTATTAAAATTAATGTTGAAAGTTAGACTTGACAACATTAGACAAAATCAATAAAATAAATATGCTATGCTTACCAAAGACAGCAACAGTCTAACGACTTAATATGTTGCCGAGGAGCAAGAAACGTAATGTTTTTTACTCGCGGTCTGCGAGTTTTTTTAAAAAGTAGGGTAATGATAGCAAAGATAAAGGGGTGAAAGAATGGAAAGAAAGAATATTAAAAGAAAGCAAGAACTTGTAAATGATGTTAAAGAAAACATCGAAAATTCACCTTCAACTTATATCGTTGAATACCGTGGTCTAGATGTATCTAAGTTATCTGAACTTAGAAGCATGCTAAGGGAAGAAAATAACGAAATGCATGTTTATAAGAACAGTATTGCAAGTCGTGCATTTGAATCTCTAGGACACAATGATATCAATGAATATCTAGTTGGACCTAATGCCTTTGTTTTCTCAAAAGAAGATGCAGTGAGTGCTGCTAGAATCTTAAGTAAGTTTGCTAAGAAAAACAAAAAACTTATTATTAAAAGCGCTCTTGTAGAAGGTAAAATAACTACTGAAAATGAAATTAAGACTTTAGCTACTTTACCAAACAAAGAAGGTATGATTTCAAAATTACTTGGTTGCTTACAAGCGCCAGTAGCAAATTTAGCTGTAGTGCTAAATGAAGTTGCCAAAACAAAATAATTAAAAGGGGGATATATAAAATGGCAAAAATAAGTGCAAGCGATCTAATCGCTAGTCTAAAAGAAATGACTATATTAGAAGTTAATGAATTAGTAAAAGCAATCGAAGAGGAGTTTGGTGTTAGTGCTGCTGCAATGGCAGTTGCTGGACCTGCAGTTGCTGCAGAAGAAGAAAGCGAAGGACCTAGCTCAGTTAGTGTTATCTTGAAAGATGTAGGTGCTTCTAAACTAAACGTTGTTAAAGCAATTAGAGAAATCACTGGTCTTGGACTAGGAGATGCTAAAAAATTGGCAGACGTAGTTCCATCTACTATTAAAGAAGAAATTTCTCCATCAGAAGCTGAAGGAATCAAAGCTAAACTAGTAGAAGCTGGAGCAGAAGTAGAAGTTAAATAATTAATAGCCTGTACATACAGGCTTTTGCATTTTATAAGTATAACGGGTAAAACAAAAAAAGACTAAGACGACAAGGGGAATATATATACCATTGAACAGAGAAGAAGACTCAATCTTTATATTGACAGATGTCAACATAGATGCTAAAATAATATGATTATTTAGTTATTTTTTTGCGCCCAAAAAATGATTGAAAGAGGTGACTGCTGTGGCAAAAAGCAAACTTGAAGTTAAGAGCGGATTTGAGAAACGTAAAAATTACTCAAAAATCAGTGGTTCATTAGAACTACCTGATTTACTAGAAATACAGAAAAGCACCTACAAGTGGTTTATGGAAGAAGGTATCATTGAGGCTTTCAATGATATTTTTCCAATTGTAGGACCTAACGAGAATTTCGTTTTAGAGTTTGTTGGTTGTCGATTCGAAGAACCTAAGCACGAATTAGAGGAGTGCAGGGATCGTTATTTAACATACGCTAGTCCTATGAGGGCTACTTTAAGACTAACCAATAACATTATTGGTGAAATTAAAGAGAGTGATGTTTACTTTGGTGAAATGCCAATTATGACTGATTCTGCTACATTTATTATTAGTGGTAACGAGAAAGTTATTATTCCACAATTATCCAGATCTCCTGGTGCTTACTTTTCCTATTCAAAGAATAAAAAAGGTAAACTAATTGCGACTGGGGAAGTACATCCGATTCGTGGTGCTTGGCTTGAATTTGAATCCGACAATTATGATGTATTAAACGTAAGAGTAGACCGTGAAAGGAAAATACCTGCAACGGTACTATTAAGAGCTATTGGTATAGAATCCAATGAACAAATCACTGAGTTATTTGGTGAATCTAGTTATTTAGATAACACATTTGAAAAAGATTCAACAACTAATGCTAGTGAAGCTCTTCTTGAAATATATACTAAATTAAGACCTGGAGAACCAGCTACTGCAGAAGGTTCACGCAACTTAATGTTCCAAAAATACTTTGATCCCAGAAGATATGACCTAGCTTCAGCTGGTAGATTTAAACTTGCCTCTAAACTTGGTTTATATGGAAGACTTAGAGATAAAATTATTGCTGAACCGTTAGTAGATTTTAATGGGGAAGTCATTTATGATGATGGGACTTTAATGACTAAAAAAGAAATAGATCATTTAAGATCTATTAAGTTCTTTGAAAATGGCGCTCATAGTGTCCAATTAAATGTTAATAAAGAACTATATTTACATGGAGAAGGTGAAGACGTTGTTCAAATTGTTCATGTATATGCTGATGAAGAAAAAACCAGAAAAGTTAGAATTATAGGAAATGATATTGTTACTAACAGTAGATACTTAACTATTCCTGATATTTTAGCGACTTTCTCATTCTTTGTTAATTCATTTGAAGGATTTGGGGCTAATGATGACATAGACTTCCTAGGTAATAGAAGAATTAGATCGCCAGGCGAGTTAGTTCAAAACCATTTCCGTGCTGGTTTATCCAAAATGGAAAAAGGTATTAAAGAAAAAATGTCTATTAGTGAGACAAATACTTCAATTACACCACAAAATTTAACTAATATAAGACCACTTACTGCGTCTTTAAGGGAATTCTTTGCTTATTCTCAACTAGTTCAGTTCATGGATCAAACAAACCCACTTTCTGAATTAGCAAACAAGCGTAGGATTAGTGCCCTAGGACCTGGTGGACTTAATAAAGATAGAGCAGGTGTTGAGGTTCGTGACGTTCACTTCTCACACTATGGACGTATTTGTCCGATTGAAACTCCTGAAGGAGCTAACATCGGTCTTATCTCTAACTTATCTACTTATGCTAAGTTAGATGAATATGGATTCATCCAAACCCCATATCGTCGTGTTGATAAGGAAACTAATAGAGTGTTGGAAGAATATGATTATCTATCAGCAGAAGAAGAAAATGACTTTACTATCGGACAAGCTAATATTGAGATGGATGAAGATGGTTATATCCTAAGTGACAAGGTAGTTGCTAGACACAGAGGAGAAAACTTGCTAGTTGACAAGGAAGAAATTGATTACGTTGACGTTTCTCCAAAACAACTTATATCTGTATCAACTGCTTGTATTCCGTTCTTAGAGAATAACGATGCTCACCGTGCCTTGATGGCAGCGAACATGCAACGTCAAGCTGTTCCACTACTTAAACCTGATTCACCACTTGTTGGAACTGGTGTTGAAGCCAAGATCGCTCATGATGCTGGTACTTCACTAGTGAGTGCGGTTAACGGAACTGCTACCTATGTAGATGCTAAAAAGATTATCATTGAAAATAAAGATGGAGAACACATCTATAAATTAAAGAAATTCTCTGCAAGTAACCAAGGGACATGCTTAAACCATACTCCTGTTGTTCAAGTTGGACAAAAAGTAGAAATCGGTGATGTTCTAGCCGATGGTGGAAGTGTTCATGATGGTGAACTTGCTCTAGGACAAAATGTGTTAATGGCCTTTATGACTTGGGACGGATATAACTATGAGGATGCTATTATAATATCAGATCGTTTAGTTAAGGATGACGTATATACTTCTATTCATATTGAGAACCATACAATAGAATGTCGTGACACTAAACTAGGACCTGAAGAGATTACTCGTGATATCCCTAACGTATCTGAAGAAGCAAAAGCTCATTTGGATATTAGAGGTATTGTAATCCCTGGTGCTGAAGTAAAAGAAGGAGATATCTTAGTAGGTAAAATTACCCCTAAGGGTCAAACAGAACCAACTCCTGAAGAAAAACTATTAATGGCAATTTTCGGAGACAAGACTAAAGAAGGAAAAGATAAATCTCTTAGAGTCCCACACGGTGGTGCAGGTACTGTATTAGATGTTAAATATTTCTCTCGTAAGAACGGAGACGAATTGCCTCCAGGTGTTAATGAAATGATAAGAGTTTATATAGCTCGTAAAAGGAAAATCTCTGAAGGAGATAAGATGGCAGGAAGACACGGTAATAAAGGTGTTATTTCTAAAATCATGCCTGTAGAAGATATGCCTTACCTACCTGATGGCACTCCAATTGATATATTACTAAGTCCTCTTGGTGTTCCTTCTCGTATGAATATCGGGCAAGTATTGGAAATGCATGTTGGTTATGCAGCTCAAAAGTTAGGTATCAAGATTTCTACTCCAGTATTCGATGGAATTACTGATGATGAGATTGAAGAACTAATGGATCAAGCTAATATTGCTAAAGATGGTAAGAGTATACTTTATGATGGTAGAACTGGTGAACCATTTGATGGCAGAATAGCCATTGGTGTTATGTACATGTTAAAACTTTCTCACATGATTGATGATAAGTTACACGCTCGTGCTACAGGACCTTACTCCCTAGTTACTCAACAACCATTAGGTGGAAAAGCACAAAATGGTGGTCAAAGATTTGGTGAGATGGAAGTTTGGGCACTTGAAGCATATGGTGCAGCTCACACTCTTCAAGAAATACTAACTATTAAGTCTGATGATGTAGTTGGTAGGGCCAAAACTTATGAAGCAATAATTAAAGGTAAGTCATTACCAAAACCAGGAGTTCCTGAATCATTCAAAGTTCTACAAAAGGAATTACAAGCTCTATCTATCGATGTTAATGTTTATGATGTTGATGGAGAAATTATAGATATGAGAGCTTCTAATAAATATCAACAAAGAGAAGAAAGAAAGTTATCAGATACGATAAAAGAACAGTTTTCAACATTCGTCACCGAAGACGAATACGAAGAAGATGAAGATTTTGAATAAGGGGGGATTTGTAGATGGCTGTAAATTTAGACGTTAATCGTTTTGCGGCAGTTAAAGTCGGGCTTGCTTCACCTGAGAAGATAAGAGAATGGTCTTATGGCGAAGTTACTAAAGCTGAGACTATTAACTACCGTTCACAAAAACCTGAACCAGATGGTCTGTTTTGTGAAAGAATCTTTGGTCCTGCAAAAGATTATGAGTGTCATTGTGGAAAATACAAAAAGATTCGTTTCCAAGGTATGGTATGTGAAAAGTGTGGGGTTGAAATAACTTCTAAAAACGTACGTAGGGAAAGAATGGGACACATTGAACTTGCCTCCCCTGTAGCACATATTTGGTATGTAAAAGGTATTTCTCCGAAAATGGGCTTGGTATTAGATATTCCACAAAAACAAATAGACGAAGTAGTCTACTTTGTTTCTCACATTGTTTTAAATGCAGGTAATACTGAACACCTTAAAAAAGGTGATGTTCTAGATGAAAAGAATGCTCGTGAAAGATTCGTGGCAATTATTAAAGATCTTATCGAAAAGATGGATCAAGAATCATTTGATTACACTGAAGGTGTTAATCTAATTGAAAGATTAGAAAACCCAAAAGAACCGTTTGAGTTTCTTTATGTAGGCAATTATATTTCACGCTTTACTGGTGCTAAGTTTGGTGTTGGAGCAAGTGCTCTTAAAACACTTCTTAGCGAGTTAGATATTGAAGCAGAACTAGCTATTATCCAAGAAGAACTTAGCGAGACTAAGGGTAGTAAAAATCAAAAAAGATTAAAACTATTAAAAAGATTAGAAGTTATTAATGCTTTTAAGGAATCTGGTAATAAACCAGAATGGATGATACTCGATGTACTTCCAGTTATTCCTCCAGATCTAAGACCACTTATCCAATTAGATGGTGGTAGATTAGCAGCTAGTGACTTAAATGACTTGTACCGTCGTGTAATCTCTAGAAACCTAAGATTACAAAGACTTATTGATATGAATGCACCGACAGTTATTTTAAATAACGAAAGAAGGATGCTTCAAGAATCAGTTGATGCTCTTATTGACAATGGTAGACGTTCTAAACCTGTTACTGGAGCTGGTGGAAGACCATTAAAATCTCTTTCTCACTCTCTTAAAGGAAAACAAGGTAGATTCCGTCAACACTTACTAGGTAAGAGGGTTGACTACTCTGGAAGAAGTGTTATTGCTGTAGGTCCAGATCTTAAAATGTATCAATGTGGATTACCTAGAGAAATGGCAGTACAACTATTTAGGCCATTTATCGCTGGCGAACTTATTCAAAGAGGAATCGTTGATTCACATAAAAAAGCTGACAAAATGATTGATCGCCTAGATCCTGAAATTTGGGATGTAGTAGAAAGTGTTACTAAAGATCACCCGGTTCTATTAAACCGTGCTCCAACACTACATAGACTTTCAATACAAGCATTTGAACCTGTACTAATTGATGGAAAAGCTATTAGGATTCACCCATTAGTGTGTCCGGCCTTCAACGCTGACTTTGATGGTGACCAAATGGCAGTTCACGTTCCTCTAAGTGAAGAAGCTAAGACTGAAGCTCGTGTATTAATGCTAGCTTCAAACAATATCTTATCACCTAAGGATGGAACTCCAATCGTTAACCCTTCACAAGATATGTTGTTAGGTATGTATTACCTATCTACTGAAAAGAGTAGTGAAGAATTCCTAGAACTAGCGAAGATATATGAAGAAAAGGGTGACCTTGATATGGCAGATGACTATAAGCGTTTTGCTTTAGTCAACGGAAAGGTGTTTAAGAGTTCTGAAGACGTCAAACTAGCCTATGCCACTAATCAAGTTCATGCTCATAATAGGATTGCAGTTAGAATTAAGGGTGTTAATAAAAAATCATTCTCAGAAGAAAACATGGATGATTACTTAGTAACTAGTGTAGGAAAGATTATCTTTAATGATATCTTACCACTTGAATTCCCATATCTAAATGAAGCTAGTAAGACTAGTTTTGAAGGTCTAGATCCTAAATATATTGCTAAAAGCGGAACTGATATTAGAGAATACATTAAAGGTTTAGAAATACCTTCTCCATTTAAAAAAGGAGACTTCCCTAGACTTATTAACGAAGTATTCAATCGTTTCAAAACATCAGAGACTTCTAAAATGTTAGATAAGTTAAAGGACTTTGGTTTTAAGTATTCAACTAAATCTGCAGTAACAATTTCTGCTAGTGACATTAAAGTTGTACCAGAAAAGTATGCTTTAATTGAAAAAGCTGATCAAGCTGTAGAAAAGGCCAATATCATGTATCAAAGGGGTCTTCTAGATGAAGATGGAAGATATGAAACTGTTATTAGAACTTGGGAAGATACGACTAAAGAAATATCTGCTCTTGTAGCTAAACAGTTCAAAGAAGATAAGTTTAATCCTTTATGTGTTATTTCAGAATCTGGTGCCAGAGGATCGATGAAACACTTCTCACAGTTATGCGGTATGAGAGGACCTATGGCTAATACAAAAGGTAAAACTATCGAAATTCCTATTAAATCTTCCTTTAGAGAAGGCTTAAATATAAGTGAGTTCTTTATTTCAACTCACGGTGCTAGAAAAGGTAATACGGATACTGCCCTTAAGACTGCGGATGCAGGATACTTAACTAGAAGACTTGTAGACGTAGCCCAAGACATTATTATTACTGAAGAAGACTGTGGTTTAGATCATGGTACTATTATTAGAGATTTAGTTAACGAAAAAGAAAACACTGTTATCTCTTCTCTAGAAAATAGACTAATTGGTAGAAACCCACTTAGAGATGTAATACATCCTGAAACAGGCGAAGTTATTGCCCCTGCTAATGAACTAATTTCTAGTTTCACAGCACGCGATATAGTAAATGCAGGAATTAAAGAAGTAGAAATTAGAAACTTATTTAATTGTCAAACAAATCATGGTGTATGTAAGAAATGTTACGGATTAAACCTTGCTACTGGTAATGAAGTAGAAATC
The DNA here is from genome assembly GCA_012839015.1 of bacterium. GTDB lineage: Bacteria > Bacillota_I > Bacilli_A > RFN20 > DUOF01 > DUOF01. Next base: position 3,621 of record DUOF01000103.1, on the reverse strand, counting down.
GGTGAAGCAGTTGGTGTTATGGCTGCTCAATCTATTGGTGAGAGGGGTACTCAGTTAACGATGAGAACCTTCCATACTGGTGGTATCGCTGGTGCGGATATTACGCACGGTCTACCTCGTATCCAAGAATTAGTAGAAGCTCGTAACCCTAAAGGTGAAGCGCTTATTACTGAAATTAGTGGATCAGTTGACTCTATTGTCGAAGAAAATGGACGTAGCGAGATTACTATTATCAACGTAAATGACACTAAAAAATATATTAGTGACTATGGAAGTAAAGTTATTGTTAAGGTAGGAGACCAAGTTAAGAATGGTCAACAACTTACTGAAGGTAGTGTAAACCCTAAACAATTACTTGAAGTTAGTGATGCTAGTGCAGTTGGAAACTATATCCTTAAAGAAATCAAACGTGTATATAAATTACAAGGTGATGAAATAAGTGATAAGCACGTCGAGGTAATTATTAGACAAATGCTTAGAAAACTAGTAATTGTAGAAGGTGGGGACACTGGACTTCTTCCTGGTAAGAGAGTCGATATCGGAGAATTTACTAACTATAATAAAGAAGTATTACTAAATGGTGGTCGTCCTGCAGTAGGAAGACAACTAATACTAGGAATTACTAAAGCTAGTTTAACTAATGATTCATTCTTAGCTAGTGCTTCATTCCAAGAAACTAATAGAATGTTAACTGATGCCGTTATTAAAGGTAAGGTTGATAATCTTGTAGGATTAAAAGAAAACGTTATTATCGGTAAACTTATACCAGCAGGTACAGGACTTCCGCTTCACTTAGGGACAGACATCCTTAATGAAATAGAAGAGGGAGAAATAACTCTACTTGATTAACATAAAAGACCCAAATCATTTGGGTCTTTTTTTATAGGAGATAATTTAGCCTGTAAGCCCCATTTATGTTAAAATATAAGTAGTATTTATTATAAGGAAGGGCTATTAAAGTAGGGTGAAGATATGAACGGAGAACTATGTGTTAAAAGCGGTTATAACTTCCTTTCAAGCACCCTAAAAATAGATGATATAATCGCCATTGGCAAAGAACATCACTTTGATTTTATTGGTTTAATTGATAAAGAGGTCATGTATGGAAGTCTAGAATTTTATAAAAAGTGTATGGCAAGTGGTATTAAACCTATAATAGGTCTAGAAATACAACTTGGTGATTATCTTATTTGTCTTATAGCTAAGAACAAACAAGGTTATCATGATTTAGTTAAACTCACTTCAATAATTAATGATAAGACTAAAGAGACCAAGATCAATGAAACTGATTTAAAGATGTACAATAAAGATCTAGTTTGTATTATCCCAGCATATCGCAGTTTCAAGGATAAGACTAAGGAAGAAATAAACTCCTTTATCGAGTCATTAAAGAGCATTTATCAATCCTTATATCTTGGGATGGAGTTTTATGAGAATGATGATTTACATCGCTTAAATGCCTACCTTAGAAGCCTAGATATCAAAAGAGTTGCTTTTAACAATATCAACTGTAAAGATAAATTTGATAGAGATAACATTGAGGTATTAAAAGCAATCGATGAGAACAAGATTATCGGCTTTAACCGTAGTAGAGATAATTTAACTTACAGTCATTTTACTGATAATATTACTACTAAAAATCTGTTTCCATATGAAGAAATAAAGTGTAGAGAAGAGATAGTTAATTTATGCAATCTAAAGTTTGATAAAGAACCCCTTAAAATAGCAGATTATCATAACACCGCGGGTGTTAGTGATGAAGTATATCTAAAAAAATTAGCCTTTAAGGGGCTAGAAAAAAGAAATAAAGACTTTGTTAATAATAAGCAATATGTAAGTAGGCTTAACTATGAACTTAGTGTTATTCATAAGATGGGTTTTGACTCATACTTTTTGGTTGTATATGATTATGTTAAATTTGCTAAAAATAATGGCATCCAGGTAGGACCAGGAAGAGGTAGTGCCGCTGGTAGTTTGGTGTCCTATGTTCTTGGTATTACTAACGTTGATCCAATTGAATATAATTTATTATTTGAAAGATTCCTTAATGAAGAGAGAGTCACCATGCCCGATATTGATCTTGACTTCCAAGATAACCGTCGGGATGAGGTAGTCGAGTATTTAAGGGAAAAGTATGGCCATAAAAAGGTAGCTAATATAGTTACTTTTTCTACCCTGGCTGCTAGACAAGCACTTCGTGATAGTGCTAAGGTTATCGGTCTTGGTAAGAAAGATATTGATACTTTAGCTAGATTAGCTAGCAAGAGCGGTTCGCATTACTTAGATGAGATGTATGAACTTTCTAAAGATTTTAGAGAACTTATTGATAGTGAGGTTAAATATAAAGAAGTTTTTAGAATCGCTAAGTCAATTGAGGGTCTGCCTCGTCAGACATCAGTTCATGCTGCCGGTGTTGTAATAGCAGAGAATGACTTAAGTGAAATATTGCCTGTTAACCAAGATAGATATGGTAATATAATCGTTCAGTATGATATGAACCATCTAGAGGATGTAGGTTTACTAAAGATGGATATTTTAGGATTAAAGAATTTAACAATCATTGATGATTGCCTAAAAGAAATTAAAAGAATATTTGATATAGATTTAAATATCAATAAAATTAACCTAGAAGATGAAAATATTTATAAGTTAATTAGTTCTGGTAACACTTCTGGTATCTTTCAGTTGGAAAGTGAAGGGATGAAAAAAACGATCAAACAGGTAAAACCGACTCAGTTTATTGATCTTTCATCCATCTTGGCACTTTATAGGCCTGGACCTAGGGAATTTATAGAGGAGTTCTCCCTTAGAAAACAAGGACAAATGAAAATTGAATATGTAGATGAATCTTTAAGAGAGATCTTAGAACCGACTTATGGAATTATTGTATATCAAGAACAGATCCTTCAAATAGCCCAGCTTTTTGCAGGCTTTTCGCTAGCTAAGGCTGATATATTAAGAAGGGCAATGTCTAAGAAGAATAAAGAGACTATGCTAAAAATGGAAAGGGATTTTATCAGTGGAGCGATTGCCAATAATTATAGCGAGGCAACTGCTAGAGAAGTTTTCAATCTTATAAGTAAGTTTGCTAGCTATGGCTTTAACAAAGCTCATAGTGTTAGCTACGCCATTATATCAGCCCAAATGGCTTATTTAAAATACTATTATCCCTCAATATTTTTTGCCTGTGTGATGAATTCCTTTGTAGGTGGAAGTGACTCCAAGTTCAATGAATATGTTAGAGAATGTAAATCTAATAATATTAATTTATTACTGCCAAGTGTAAATCATAGTGATATAGTTTTTAAGGCAGTCGATAAACACAATATTTACTACTCTCTTGCTCATATAAAAGGAATTAACTCGCTGTTAGTAAGGGAGATAGTTAGGGAAGCCAGTAAGGGTAAATTTGAGAGTTATGAAGACTTTCTTATTAGGATGAGTAAGTATAAACTCTCTAAGGCACAAACATTCACCCTTATTGATGCAGGAGCCCTAGATGAATTTAACTATAATCGGGCAACCCTTAAACATAACTATGATAATTTAGAGAAGTATTTAAAACTAATTAGTTATGAAGAGGATAATCAAATGAAGTTTGATTTTGATATTATTGCTAAA
>DUOF01000010.1 GCA_012839015.1 bacterium | reverse complement strand
ATAGGCATTTTTTTAGCATTTAGAAATCCAGTTGGCGACTTTATCCAATACCACTGATACTTAAATAATTTTAAATTACTAATAATCAGATTGCTAGTAAATGGCTGAGTTGACGTTAATGCGATTACCCCATTATCCTTTATAATGCGTTCATACTGTTCCCACAAGGGTTCAAATGGTATTATCGTATCCCACTTACAAGCCGTTGTTCCATAAGGCAAATCGCAAAGTATCATATCAATACTTTTATCTTGTATGCCATTCATCAGTTTTAGGCAGTCGCCATGATATATATTGTTCTTGCCTAAGTGTAACCTTGGATCATACTTACTAATATAATCACCCACCAACTGTTCTTGCAACAATGTATCTTTAACTCTCTGAATGGTTTTGTCTCCAATACCACTTACTTTCCGTAAATCAGACAACTTTATGTATTGTTCTTGCATTAAATCCCCTTTATGTTTTAAATGGTTGTAACCTTGCTTTTTGTTTACACATCACAATATTCCACTAACCTGCACCCACATACACATCTATACTCAAACACGAACATACCCTTGTCCTGTTTACTCACCGGAGCAACATCATGCTTTAAAACAAGAGTTTTATACCCATCTCTAATCCTGACTTCTTGAAATTTTCTTTGGTGACATTTAGGGCAAACATTAACACCATTAATATTAATCATTTCCTTAGCCATTTATGCTCAGACCTTCTAGCAAATTTAGTAACTCCTGCGAATATTTGTTTATATAGTCATGCGTTTTTGTAATTAGTCTAACCAAATCCAATGTTTCCGCATAATTAATATTCAAAATCTTATAATCCCAATCAATCCTAGCAAATTTCACTTTATCGTTACGTATTCGTCCGATAATATTTTTAATGCCATCCCCACGCTTCCACATTCGCCAAATCCTTCTATGTAATGGTGTGTCTATATAGATAGTTATAAACCTAACGTCATCAACGTGTTGTTTGAGGTATTCAATGCCATCAGGATCAATCACGTATACATCATTATAATATAGTTGTGTTCTAGTACAAAAATAATGTGAATCATTAAATCTAGTATAAGCTACAATTTCATTAGTGCCCTTATATCTTACATAATCATCTTCTGTGATAAAAATATGACTATCCTCGCCTTCATAACGTGGCTCCCGAGTCGTATAAGACTTTAATTCTTTATATCCCCATTTTTCCATCTCTTGTGCTACAGTTGATTTACCCGACCCCGATTCCCCAACAAGTAAATACATTAACTTCAAAGCATCTCTCCTTACCTGAGTATTTCTACCTGAACGTCCCGCACCCCAAAATCCCATACACTTTGATGTGTTTTATTGTTTGAAAAATCTCCCATAAAGATATCAATCTTATATTTTTTAATAGCTCCACCAGTATCATTTGCAGTATATATGCCTGTGAAATGCTCATACGGCTCTGGAAATGTAATTTTAAGCCTTGTGCCTAGTTTAATTACTTTTGGATCAACTGCTACAGTCATAGCCTGTTCTCTAGTCTTACCAGCGAGGTTTGTCCCGTTTCTAGTGATGCCATAACCTTTAGAACCCATTGCTTTGCCACAACTATTTACTGAAAGGTCGTAAGCTGTAGCTTTAAATGTCTGTGATTTGTTGGTTTTCTGTCTTGATGCGACTTCCACCTTTTTAGTGGGTGGTTTTTCAACAGGTGATTCAGCCTTTTCCCTCTCTATCTTTGCTTGAACCTCAATCTCTTGTTGGGCTAATTTAATAGCTTCCTCTTTGATTCCCTGCCTTAAATATTTTTTATGTAGTTGCTCATCCTTAAAGCTATTATATGCCTCTATCTTTACCTCATTTGCCTTTACATCTGGAATGCTTACTTCATTAGGTGTGGACAACTCAATAGGTTTAACTGTGCAATAGTTTAGAGTTTTAACTGATTTCACCTCGTCATGCTTCTCTGATGTCTTATTTAATTGGTTAAGTGTAGCTGATGTAAAAATAATTGGTGCTGCTATAATTACTACCATTAATACAATTAGTTTACTACGATTCATATATCCTCCAAGTTTTTAAATGATTATAATATGTCTAACTAAATCGAACATTTTATTAAGTATTTTTAATATATTTAACACCTAAAAAATCACATAGTTCCTTTTTAAATTCGTTGCCCGACCAATCATCCTCGCCCATTGTACCTTCGATTAATCTATGCTCCAATTCTTTTAAGCTGACTTCTTCTGGCTCCCATTGTCCTTCCAGTCCATAACAGGAACAATGACTGCCATTAACTTCAAATAGTTTGCCGTTCTGCTCAAATAGCACCCAAGCATCACCGCTATAGTTCTTATATCCATAAGATGCGAACAGAATATTGATACCTTGATATTGTTCCACTGCCTGATCCATCATTTGCTTATTTTCTAGCCAATAGGATTGATTATTATATGGACATTCTTCCGATATATATTCGTCATAAGTTAAGCAGATATCCTCAAAATCTCCAATCACATCAACCTTATGTTTCCAACCAAGTAAATAAACAGGTTCTTGATTCGTAATTTCCTGTATGGTTTTCATATCTTCCTCCTTTATTTTTATTGGTTATGTATTGTCTTAAATTCATAGTTTGAATAGATGTGTTCTTACCACAACATATACCCATGTGCATACTCAGCAGTCAAGCAAGCTAGAGCTAGTTCTTTGTCTTTGTATTTTTTTAACTTTTCTTTTGATGGATCAACATAAGGATTGCTGAGGAGTAATATACGGTCTATAACTTCTGTTCTTTCATTTTCCGTGAAAGCTCTTTTATCATGGAAAACTTCCCATAAATCGGCCTGTGTCGTAGTTTCTAAAGGTTTTTCTTTATCGTTATGCAATGTATCCACCTCACATATTTATTTGTTGTAGTTGGGATAACTAAGTTCCCACTCCTAGCTATCCCCTTATCTTCTTATATAATTGACCATGCGGGAACGATATTGCGCTTGATGCTGCCACATCAAGCAAGTACGAAAGAGAAGGGAGCGAATAGATGACTGGCATAGGGCAGGCTAGGAATCGAACCCTGCACGACATTTGTTCCAATTTAGCAAATATGATTTACCGCAGGCGATCTCTCACTAAATGTCTGGCCAACTAGATTCACCCTTTCCTCCACTGCCCATGTCCCCTATATACTATTATACATGATTATATAAACAATGTCAACTCTTTTTAGCAATATATT
>DUOF01000102.1 GCA_012839015.1 bacterium | reverse complement strand
TGGGATAATGCTAAGAAGCTAATTGAATCTGGAAAATACGGTGGTAAGGGTAGCGAAGCCCACAAGGCTGCAGTTACTGGTGATACAGTAGGTGATCCATTTAAGGATACCGCTGGTCCATCTATGGATATTTTAATCAAACTTATGTGTATGGTATCGCTTATAATAGGGCCTGCAATTATGCACGCTGGTTCCTTGCTAGAGAAGTTCTTCTAAAGACTACTAATCATATATAAGGGCTAAATTAGTAGCCCTTTTTTATTTATTTAATCCTTGTGACTTATAAAATATAAGCGAAATAATATAGGTGAAAAAAAGAGAGATATTAATCACTCTTATTTGTTTCAAATAAAAAAATGACCTATTTCAGTATAATGTATATAAACACCATCTTGTGGACTTTTTTAAAAAATGGGCGGTTTGATCCATATCATCATAGTCGGTTAGGAAGAATGTATTTCTACAACTATACTAAACCTGCGATTTTCACTACTCGATTCACAGTACTATTAATAAGATATTATAGCTTGTAATTGATTTTATGAATACTGGAAAGATGTTATAATTCAATTGAGGTGAATAAATTGCAAAACCAATATAAAAGGAATTATCGCTATTTTTATCCTATTTATTTTTTAGGATTAAAAGTGATAACTACAATAATACTTATGGTATCACTACCCTACACTCTTATAAGTGAATCAAATAATAGAGGTGTGCCGTTAGTCACTTCATTAGTTTGTGTGTTAATTCTTGTTTTCACAGTTTACATCACTCATAAATTGAAGGTTCCATATGAGGAAGTTGAAAACTTTATAGAAACTAAAAAAAATGAATTCACACAAAAATGTATGACGATGTACAATCGTGACAATAAATTAGATTATTTTTTATCCCATGGGTTTTGCTTTCAAAAGATCTTTCAGGATTATTACGTACAAGATGATAAAAACATATCTACAATTTATGAAATCAATTATTTATTTTTTGATGATAATCAAATATTTAAGATTACATATTATTTCTCTTTATTAAGCAACATCGCTAAAGAAACAATTGCTGAACACTTTTATGAAGATATAGTTAGAATTGATACAGATATTAACCTTAATATCGGCAATGACAACCATTATGTAAAACTAGTCATTAAAAATGGTGAGAGTATCCCGATCAAAATAGAAAACAATTCGGAAACCAGAGATAAGTTAGAAAGGATCAAAATCTTAATAAGGAAGAGGAAAACCAAGGTAGAGGTATAAATATTTGTATATTTATACTGAATAAACCGATAATATAATTGTAAATAAATCATGCGAGTCATGATAATTTACGTGCTACATGTGCTCGGTATATTTATGTATCCCGTGACGTAGAAAGGGGATTTAATATCCCCTTTTTATATAGATTTAAGTGTTTATTTGCAATAAAAAACTGACCTATGTCAGCTCCTTACATTTATATTTAAACAATCGGTTAAAAGTTCAATTAAAATGTGAACTTGATAGCGATTGCGGGTTTTTGATGGAGCAGGTGAGGGGAATCGAACCCCCGTAGTCAGCTTGGAAGGCTGAAGTTCTACCATTGAACTACACCTGCAATTTTCCCTACTTGGTGACCCGTACGGGATTCGAACCCGTGAATGCATCCTTGAGAGGGATGTGAGTTAACCGTTTCTCCAACGGGCCAAATAATGGCGGAGCAAGAGAGACTCGAACTCTCGCGCCGGTTGCCCGACCTATATCCTTAGCAGGGATACCTCTTCACCAACTTGAGTATTGCTCCATAACCATCGCTCTAAAATGTTATCATATTTGATATTTAAGTGCAATAGTTAAAATATTTTTTTGTGGCAATTTACTATTTTTCTTCTTTACTATCAATTACTTCCTTAACTTCATCTTTTTCACTAGTTTCTTCTTCTGTAGTATCTTCTTTTAGGGTTTCTTTAGTAGATTCTTGTTTGGTTAATTCTACCTTCATATTCTTAATTTCTCTCATTACATTAACAATTTCTTTTTTAAGTTCATCATCATATGGTTTAGATAGCTTCTTATAAGCTAATACATTGTTAATTTGTAGGAGAGTAAATATTGGAGACGCCAGGACTAACAAAATACCAATAAGAGCTAAAGTAACTGTATCAGGATTTAGAGTCTCTGATATAAAAACATACTCCCTTAAGGCAAATACTATTACAAAAGGAATAATAAATAGTAAACCAATTAAAACATTACTAAAGAAATACTGTTTGTGATTTTGAGAGACTATTTTCTTATTAATGATTTCAGCACTAGTTAGTTTAAGTGGAACTTCAAAAGCAAAGTAAGGAATGAAATTCCTAGTTGATTTGGCAACTATAAATACAATATAACCAGTTGCAAGTGCAACTATTGTAGTTATATTAGCAATAAGTCCACTTAACTCATTTTCACTTAGTAATTTCATCATTTCTTCATATCCTATAAATGCCTCGGCTTGGAACATGCTAGGCTCACTAAAATATAGTATACCGACATTTACAAAACTACCTAGTATTTCAACTAGTAGAGTCGTAACCATAGCAATAGCTAAAGGTTTTAAAATAACTAATAAATAAACCCTAATACTCCTAAAATATGTTAAAAAACCTACTTTCATTAATTTAGGTTCAAATTTCCCTTTAATAACCGCATAATAAGTTGCGTATTTTAAACCAATTAAAATTGGTATAATAACAAAGATAAAACCAATAATATTTCCAAGTGATCCAAGGAACATATTTCCTAAAAGAATACCAAGATATGCAATAAAGGCAAATATAATTGAAACAGTTAGATATTCTACTGGATGCTTTTTGAATTTTATAAAGGTTTGTTTGATATTATCTATCATTGTACCACCCTTTCCAACCTTTATATTATCACAAAAAAATTAATAAAAAACAATCACTACTAACTAATTAATAATGATTGTTTCTTGTTATCGTAGTTGTTTGCTATTTCATTGCTACTACTTGCATACCATTAGCAATTTCAATAAACATCTCAAGTCCCAGGTCATCTCCGTATATTTGATACTCGACACCATTATATGTGTACATTAAACGATTCTTATCAAATACACCGACTCCACCGATTAGGTCAATAAGTTCACTATTAACCAATTCTACTTGCATATCATCATATATTTCAGCGACTCTTTGAACGATAGTAAAGCTACTTTCTCCTTCATAAGTTAGAATAAACATTTCTTCACCATTTATGACACTCTTAGTATTTTCCTTTAGTTCTATACCTACTAGATCACTACCTGCTGGGAATAAAGGAAGTTCATCAATTGGAACATTGACATCGTTACTCATATCTTCCCTGGCCTGGATCATATTAGGTGATAAATTAAAGTGTTCAGCATCGAAACTAGGTGCAGTATCTACCTTAGTAAAGGTTACCTTTACTAACACTTCATCGTTCTCACCGTAAAGATGCACCCAGACAGGTTTTAAATCTTTACTGAACTTAATCTCTTGTTTTTTGTACTGAGGAGAATTGCGGTAATTTGGTTCACTAGTTACCACCGTTCCATCGCTTAACTTCTTAGTACTGTATTCACCCTTAAAAACATCTAACAACGATTGATAAATGTAAGGCTTTGCACTATTAAGTGGCCAGTCAGATTTGAACTGGTACACTTGATTAAGTGCAGGGGTTAACACAAAAACCCCCTCATCATTTCTTAGCATTAATTGTTCTTGATTAATCATCGTATCTTTTAAACTAACTCTAAAATAATCTTTGTCTCCATCTTTTTTATAAGAAACTTTGACATCGAATTTTCTTTGTTCTTCGCCCTTATTCATATCCATATTGGCTTCTAAATAATAAGATTGTAAGTTAGTTATTACATCTTCAGCTTTATCACCGATCTTATCACCTGAGAAGAATACCTTCCAAGCTCCGACTCCGATTAATCCAAAAACAAGTAAGACTGCAATAATTTTTTTAAACATCTATATCCCCCATTCTTTTTCCTAACAAATTGTATGCTCTGTAATGAAAAAAATGATGTATTAAATTAAAAAAAGTGTACATATTAATATAGAAAAGGGAGGTTTTTTATGAATATTGTTCAAAAAACGGCTTTAGTGCTTACAATTATCGGTGCTATTAACTGGGGACTAGT
>DUOF01000101.1 GCA_012839015.1 bacterium | reverse complement strand
TTGTCTTCCTCTGAATCTTATGGTGATTTTAACCTTATCACCTTTTTCTAAGAACTTACGGGCTGCCCTTAATTTCGTATTAAGGTCGTGCTCGCCAATGTTACTAGATAGTTGAACCTCTTTAAGATCCACTGTCTTTTGGTTCTTTCTCATTTCTTTAGCTTTCTTTTGTAGTTCGAAGCGATATTTACCATAATCGAGTATTTTACAAACCGGCGGTTTAGCATTCGGCGCTACACATAGTAAATCTAAATCTTTAGATTCAGCGATTGAAAGCGCTTCAACTCTAGACTTAATTCCCAATTTTTCTCCATCTTCATCAATTAATAAGACTTCTGGGAACCTAATGTTTCTATTTAACAACTCATCGTTATTAGGCTTTTTTGGCATTCTATTATTTGTCATCCTGTCGTTCAATACGACACCTCCTCTTTCAAATAAAAAACGGGTCTACACCCGTTAAAAATTTCACTATTGTGACATTGACCCAAAACTTTACGCAATCAGGTGAGAAGCGGGTGCCTCTTCTTTCCACATATTTAATTACTGCAACATATTATCATTTACTATATGTCTTGTCAACTACAAAAGTTTATTTTTTAGATTACTCCTACCTTCTTGTAGTAGCCTCTCTCTTTCTTTTTCTTTCTCTTTCTTTTTCCAGACCCTTATGTATATGTAGGCTCCAATTAGAACTAGACCAAGGAACACTGCAATTACAACTTTAGCATTTATCTCGAATTTAGGTTTATCTTCGATAACTACCATCTGAGTATAGGTAGAGATATTACCCAATTCATCAATTGATGTAAAGATTACTTCATGGGTTGTTCCATATGTAGAGGTGCTAAAATCAGCCCCTGAAACAACACACTCATAGTTAATATTAAATACTTCATCAGTCGCTACACAAACTGGTATCTCATACTTTGAGTTTCTCTCAATAGTAATATTTCTTTCACTGTTTATAACTAGTTTAGGTCCGACAGTATCCAAAACAAAGTTGGTTGTATCTCCAATTGAAACTTCTCCTGCATCAATTCTTGCAAAACTAACATTTAGATCCTTTTCACCATCACCAAAAGGTATTTGATAGTTAATTGTCCCGGACTCTAGAGCATATGTTTCACAATGACTCTTAAGTGTGTTCTTGTCGGTTGAACAGACTTTAATGCCGGAGTAATTTAAGTTATTGCGATCGGCTTCGCTAATGGTTAATTTTATACTAAGTGTAGTTACATTAGTATAGTATCCATCAAGATGTTCATGATCTGGAAATTCCTTTAATTGGTCTCCAATAATTTCATAACTGCTAATGTTTGTTTCCTCTGCTAATGCTAATTCATAGTTAAATAGAACAGCGAAGGATAAACTAACAAAAAAGGCGAAAAACTTAAATATCTTCATAAAATCACCTCTCTTTATAAATATAACTCAATAAGCGTCTATATATCAAGATTTAAACGTTAATATCTTGAGAAACTATTCCTTATTAAAGGCTAAATAACTAGCGCCAACAAGGACATTATCGTCCTCTAATCTACTTTTCTCCAGTAGAAGCTCAGTTAATACCTCTGTTGGTAAATACTTGCTAAGTTCAATCACTAAATCTTCCTTATAGTAATCAAGGAACTTGCCTAAACCCCCACCAAAAACTATGATACTTGGATTAATTATCTTAATAACATTACTTACACCAATCGCAAGATCACTAACCCAGTTCTTAATGATATCCTGATGCTTAGCATCTTTGTTTACAAGAGAATCACTAGGATATTTAAAGTTGAAATTAGCTTTTATTAAGTTTAATTTAAGAGCTGTCCCACTGCAAAGTTGTTCAAAGGTTTTATTATCCCTTATAATCATTCTACCGATTTCTTGTTCAAAACCAAGATGTCCCTTAAATAGTTTATCTTTGTAAACCAGTCCTCCACCAATGCCAGTTGAGATAGTAATATATTGGAATACTCCCTCTTTATCAAACATTAGGTATTCACCCATAGCACCAAGAGATGCATCATTATTAATAATTACATCAACCTTGAACGAGTCTTCTAATTTAGACTTAAGATCATACTCAAATATATTTAGGCCCGGTACGTCCCTAATTAAACCTCTTTTAAAGTCTAAAGAGCCTGCTACACCTACGCTTACTACCTCTAACTTTAACTTATTATTAAGTTTTGGATATAGTAAAAATATCTGTTCACTAAGGTCTAAGTCCTTATTGGTGCCTTCCTTAACTTTATTAATAATTTTATATTGTTCATCAATGATAGCTAGTCTAATGTTACTAGCACCTATATCAATACTCAAACAATATTTCATTTATCTAACCTGCAATACTTTCATAGAATCTGACTTACCATTATCTTCGTTATCAGTTACCAGGATAATATTTTCGCCTTCCTTAATACCATTTTCTCTAGCTACTTTAAGAGCAATTTTTTCCTTTTCTTCATAGTTTAGGTTTGTATTGCTAAGCAGAGGTTTAATACCATAGTATAACCCATTTAAGGTTTGAGCTTCGAACTTGTCGTTTATAAGGACTATTATCGGGCTCTTTATTTTAAATTTTGCTAACTTCCTAGCAGCCACTAAAGAATTAGCAACCATAACCACTAACTTAACATCTAGTATTAGACAGGCGGTTGAAATAGCTATACCTATTGCGTCCCCTTGTGATTTGTTAGAATACTCAAAGAATTGACTTGCTAATTTTTCATAATCCAGCATATTTTCAACCTTTTTAGCAATCCTTGATTGCATCAGGAATGACTCAAGCGGGTACTTCCCGGTAGCGGTCTCTGCTGACAACATCACCGCATCGCAACCATCTAAGATAGCATTGGCAACATCACTTACCTCAGCCCTTGTAGGGCTAAGGGAATACTGCATAGACTCAAGCATATGGGTGGCTACTATTACCGGTTTACCGGCAATATTGCACTTGTTAATGATAAGTTTTTGTAGTAGTGGTACTTCTTCTGGTTCTACCTCGACCCCAAGATCTCCTCTAGCAACCATAATAGCGTTACTATTTTCGATGATTTCATCAATATTATCAAGCGCTTCAGGACTCTCAACCTTAGAAACTATTTTAATATCTTTTCTACCATGATTATCTAGGAGTTCCCTAAGTTTTAATAAATCTTCTTTTCTTCTTACAAAAGAGGCAGCAACATAACTAATGTTTTGTTTAACCAAAAAGGCAATGTCTTTTTCATCCGCTTTACTTATGTATTCATTATTTAATTTAACATATGGGGCATTTAAACCCTTATTAGACTTAAGATAGTGATCATTTAATGCTTCACAAACTAAAATATTATTATCTTCTTTATCGATTACTATAAAAGATAGTTTTCCATCATCAAAAGAAAACTTGTCACCGATAATTAAATCATCATATAACCCGTTGTAAGTAACTGAAAACATTTCTTTATTTCCTAGTACTCTATCCATAGTGATTCTTGTTATGTCACCTTTGTTAAATTCAATAAATCCATCTTCAAAATTATGGGTTCTTATTTTAGGACCCTTAAGATCACACATAACACTGACAATTATATTGTGTTCTTTATAAATTCTTTCGATGTTTTCAAGTTTTGCTAGGTGTTCTTCGTGACTACCATGAGAGAAGTTAATTCTAGCAACATCTAAACCACTCTTAGCTAGAGAAAGCAGCATTTCATAAGAATCGCTGCTCGGTCCTATAGTCGCAATTATTTTAGTTTTCCTTTGTTCCATTTATCCTATCCTACCTTTGCATTATGTTCATACATATATTTAATATCTATACTCTTTTCTTTGGTAACATCTTCAAATGGGGCTGCCTTTAAATTTTGTTCTAATAGGTAAACCATTTCTCCATACTCCCCATTAATAAGTTTGTTGACGGATTCACCACCAAGTAAACTACCATTTACTCTATCCATTGCACTAGGAACACCGCCCCTTTGGAGGTGTCCAAAGATACTGCTTCTAGTCTCAAAACCAGTTTCTCTTTGAATGTCTTTAGCAAGTTCTTCAACATTTAAAATGTTTTCAGAAGTAACTATTAAGACGTGTCTTCTTCCTTCTTCTTTCATTTTTCTTATTTCTTTATAGAGTACTTCACGATCATATTTTTTTTCTTTAGTTATTATTATATCCGCACCACAGGCAATGCCACTATAAAGTGCTAGGTCACCGCAGTCTCTACCCATAACTTCAACAATACTGCAGCGATTATGGGAGGAAGAGGTGTCCCTGATTTTATCTAATAAACTGGTAATAGTGTTTAGTGCGGTATCAAAACCGATGGTATAGCCTTTGGTATTGATATCGTTATCAATCGTAGCTGCGACCGCAACACACTTTACACCTTCTTTGTAAAGTTCGTTGGCGCCTCTAATAGTACCATCACCACCAATAACCACAAGTCCATCTATATTGTGTTTTTTTAAGTTGTTTATAGCTTTTAATCTAACTTCTTTTTTATCAAATTCGTTTAGTCTAGCAGTCCCAATAATAGTACCACCACGGTTAAGGACCTCAGAAACAAATCTGCGCCCCACTTTTTGAATTCGTCCCTCAACTAAACCCTTATAACCATCATAGACTATATAAGGTTCTATATTTTTACTAATACAAGTTCTTACTACCGCCCTTATACAAGCGTTCATTCCAGGGGCATCCCCTCCGGAAGTTAGTACTGCAATTCGTTTCATTA
>DUOF01000100.1 GCA_012839015.1 bacterium | reverse complement strand
TACAAAAGACTTAAAGAAGGATATAAGAAAGATAGTCGTTAACTCTGCTAGAGATACGCTCTATCTTACTTCCTTGTCCCAAAACGGATTTATAGATGTATTAGTAGTCGTTATTAATAACTTTAGGATGTTAAAAAGAATCGTAGTTAGATGTGGCTTTAGGCCTTCATTCTTACGTTTATTCAAATTCTATGTCAATGTCTCTCTTTCTTCCTTAATCGCTGATGGATCGCAAAAGATGGACTACAATGCCCTTTTAGGTAATAGCCTAAAAGGTATTACTAAGCCAATCGTTGGTTCCCTATTAGACGGGTTAGTTAATGCCTTCTTTATGTTAAGAAGTGGTTTCTTAGCTAGAAATTATATCTTTGATGAATTTAAAGATGAAAAAGAAAAAATGAATGTTATGAATAGCGCTTTTGTAGAAGCTGCTGCTGCGTTACCTGAACTTACTGTTAGCAGCGTATTAAAGCCTATTAGCGATGCTTTAGTGGGTACTATAGTAAATGCTACTAAGAAAGTAGTGAAGACCCTCTTTTCAAAGGAAAAAGAAGATATTTTAGAAGAGGTCAGTTAAGTAATGAATAGAAAGTTTTCTAAAAACGATGATAATTTCATTTGTATTACATGTGGTCAGAGGTCGACAAATTAAATTACACCTCTAGAGATCATTGTAATAATTGCCTCTCTTCAATGCATCTAGATATTAACTCAGGTGACAGGAAGAATGAATACAAGGGTGTTATGAAACCGATTGATATAGAGAATAATTCTAAAAAAGGTTATGTAATTATTTATAAGTGTGAGAAGTGCGGAGCCACCCATAAAAATAAAGGTG
This sequence comes from bacterium, assembly GCA_012839015.1. Taxonomy (GTDB): domain Bacteria; phylum Bacillota_I; class Bacilli_A; order RFN20; family DUOF01; genus DUOF01. Next base: position 7,132 of record DUOF01000100.1, on the reverse strand, counting down.
CGATAGATGATAATATTGATACGATTATTTCACTTATGAATAAAACGTATGATAAGCATATAGAAAAGATTGTCTTAAAAAGAGAAGAAGACTAAAGCGCTTATATATTCTTATAATTAAAAACTCTCCTGATTGGAGAGTCTTTATATTCTATGATTCTTTAACTTTTAATTTTCTAGTGTTAGAGAAATGTATTTTTACCATTTTCTCTAATTTCTCCATTCCAAACTTATCAAGGACCTTTTGGGCAAATGTATCTACTTGCCTACCAGCACCTTTTGGTATTTCTTTACCAACCAAATTAGAGAGAGCCTTCATTTTAATAAGGAAAGAATATCTTGCAATAATTGAAGCAGTAGCCACGCTAGGGAATTTATCCTCAGCTTTAGTCTCGAAGTGAATATCCCTAACTAGATCTTTTGAATCCCCTAAGTATTCAAAGTATTTCTTACCACTTAGGAATTGATCTACTACTGTAAATATTTTTTCTTTGCCAATTTTCTTTTTTAGGTTAAATAAAACTTGATTATGCAATAATACTTTAATTTTAGCCTGGTTATAACCAGCGGCAATCAAACGATTGTATTTTTGAGGGCTGACACTTATTTGTGAATAGGTAATCTTCTTTAAGAGGATAGGTGCAATTTTCATTATTTTATCATCATCAATTTTCTTAGAGTCACCGATTCCAAGCATATCAAGCATCTTAATATCAGTACTAGAAACATAGGCGGCACAAACACTAATCGGACCAAAATAATCTCCAGTACCAACTTCATCTGATCCTATTTGTTCATTACTGTTGACCCACTTTACTTGCTCTTCTTGCCAAATAAGTGATTCTTCACTAGCGTTCTTCCCTTGGAAGACAACTTTATTAGTTTTATAAGCGGTAATTGAAACTCCATTTAGTTTAGCTAAAAATAAAACATATTGATTGTTAGAATCAACGATGTTTTCTTTATAAAATTCTTTTAGCTTATCAATCTTAGAGTCTTCAAATTGAAAAGTTAACGTAGAACTTTTCTCCATTAATATCACCACTTATATTTTAACATATTTTTAAGAAATGTTATAATGTTTGGGACCAAATTTAAAAAATGGGTGAGAAAATGAACAATATAGAATTAGTCTTAGAGTTTAATTTGATTAAGGAAAAATTAGTTAAACTAGCAGTAATGGATATTAACAAGAGGGCCCTTGGGGACCTTAGTTTTTCTACTAATAAAGATTATCTTAAAGAAGAACTTGAAAGAACTGATGAAGCTCTAAGACTTCTTCATACTCACGGAGTACCATCTTTATATAATATAAGTGATATTACTACTTCCTTAGAAAGACTTGAGAAGAATTCTTACTTAAGTATTAATGAACTTTATAATATAAGACTCTTACTTAAGGGTATTAAAGAGATCAGAAACTATTATAAGAAAGTTACTAAGAAAGATTATCTCTATTTTACTAGTCTTGTTAATTCTAGTTTAGAACTTACTAGTATTGCTGAGAGACTAGATAAAGTGCTTAATGAAGACAAAGGTATAAAAGATGACGCTAGTCTTACCCTTAAAAAGATAAGACAGGAATTATTTGAAAGTGAAGGGAAGATAAAAGATAAGCTAAAAGAGATAATAGCCAAACATTCAACTTTATTAAATGACACTAATATTCACTACAAGAACAACAAGTATGTTTTAGCGCTTAATGCTTCAAACAAGTATAAACTAGGCGGAATCATCGTTGAGGAATCTTCAAGTGGTTATACAAGTTATGTCGAACCAGAAGTTACCTATAAGATAAGTCAAAGGATTAACAAACTAAAACAAACTGAAAATGAAGAGATTATTAAAATATTAAAGAATCTAAGTAATTACATTGTTAACTACATAGATGAATTAACAATTAATTATAATGTAGTTGTAGATTTTGATTATAAGTTTGCTAAAGCTAAGTATGCTAAAGAGATTAATGCCAAAAAGGCTACTATTGAAGAAGATAGACTAGTACTAAAAGGTGCAAGGCACCCACTTATTAGACAAGATGAAGTAATTGCCAATGACTTCATCCTAGGAGGAGATACGGGTAAAGTACTAATTATCAGCGGACCAAACGCTGGAGGTAAAACAGTGGCCTTAAAAACACTAGGGCTTCTTTCATACATGAATCAATGTGGCTTGCTTATAAGTGTAGATCATGAAGCACGTCTACCAATATTCACCAATTTTTATGCCGATATCGGAGATTCTCAATCAATCATTGATTCACTCTCTACCTTTACCTCTCATATTTCCAATATAATTGAGATTATTGATAACTCATCTAGTAATTCACTAATCTTATTAGATGAGTTAGGTTCTGGTACTAATCCAAGTGAAGGTGAAGCCCTAGCTATGGCTATTATTGATTATTTAAGCAAGAGTAATAGTTATTTACTAACTACTACCCACTATGATAATTTAAAAGCTTTCGCAGCTTCTAATAATAATCTAAGAATAAGTGCGATGGAGTTTGATAATACTTCAATTAAACCAACCTTTAGACTACTAGACAATGAAATAGGCAAATCATATGCTTTTGAGATAGCTAGAAGAAAAGGGTTAAATGAAGAGATTATTAAGAAGGCTAATGAATATCAAGAGGAGTATGCTTCTAGTAGTAAGAAAATAATTGATACTTTACAGGTAAAACTAGAAGAGAGTGAACTTAAACTAAAACTACTCCAAGAAAAAGAAGCAAGGTTAGATAAAAAAGAAATAGAGTTAGATAAGCTAATTGCCAAGACTAAAGAAGAGGCTAACAAGGAAATAGAAAACCTAGTTAATGAAAGTAAGCGTGAGGTCGATAAGATATTGCTTGATTTAAGGCAAAATAAGACAATTAAACCTCACCACGCCTTAAAGGCCATCAAGGACCTAGAGGACTTAAATAAACCTCAAGAAGAAGAGAAAACTAGTAGTAATATTACCTTTAAGATCGATGACTTAGTTAAGATAGTCTCACTAAATAAAGAGGGTAAGATAACCAGTATTAAAAATGATCTATATGATGTAAGTATTGGTAACATTACTCTTAAAGTAGATGGAAGCGACCTTAAAAGAGTCGCTGTTAAAAAAGAAAGCAAGAAGGTTGAATTTACTACTATTAATAAAACTGGTTCACCTTCACTGGAATTAAACCTGATAGGCAAAAGAGTAGAAGAGTCACTCTTACTACTTGATGAATACCTAAATAGTGCTCTGGTAAACAAATTAGAAAGTGTCAGGATAGTTCACGGATTTGGCAGTGGAAAACTAGCTAAAGGAATCCGTGAATACCTAGATACTCTGAGTTTTGTTAAATCTTACCGTTACGGCGGTATGAACGAAGGCGGGCAAGGCGCTACAATAGTCGAATTAAAATAAAAGGAAGGAGGGAGTAAATGCTTAAACAAAAAATATCCTTACTTAGTGAAAAGCCAGGATGCTACTTAATGAAAGATGAAAAAGGTAAAATTATTTATATTGGTAAGGCTAAAAACCTTAAAAAAAGGGTTAGCCAATACTTTGTTAAGGCACATGATGGTAAGACCGCTATGATGGTCTCTAAAGTTAGAGACTTTGATACCATCATCACTAAGAGTGAAAAGGAAGCTTTACTCCTAGAAGCTAATTTAGTTAAAAAGCATAGTCCTAGATATAATGTTTTACTAAAAGATGATAAACGCTATCCTTATGTTAAGTTAGCTACTAATGGCTATCCTACTTTAGAGATAGCTAGAACTACTAAAGACAAGAATGCTAAATACTTTGGTCCTTTCTCCAATTCAACCGCTGCATATAAATCTATTGATTTATTAAATTATATCTTTCCATTAAAGAAGTGTAAGAGTAATAGCAAAGAACCTTGTTTTTATTATCATTTAGATATGTGTCTAGGATACTGCTTTAAAGAAGTAAGTGAAGAAGAGTACTTACCTTATGTCGATAAGGTAATTGAGTTTTATAATGGGGAAACTGGTTATGTTAGAAGTAAGGTCGTTGAAAGAATGGAAAAGGCTGCAGCTAAACTAGAGTTTGAAGAAGCTAGTAAATATAAAACTATGCTAGAGTATATTGACTACTTAACCATTAAACAAAACGTTGAGTTAAATAAAAATGAGAGTATTGATTTCTTCTCTGCCCACTTTAATGAGGGTTATTTGGCCATTGTAACGTTTATTTATCGAAACGGCTTACTCATAAGCAAGGAGAGTAAATCGTTTGAATTAATCGGTGAAATGGCCGAGAATTTTGAATCATATATTATTGCTTATTACCAAAATAGATTAAAACCCAAAGAAATAATTGTACCAGAGTATTTAGATAGTGAACTTTTAGGTGAAACGCTTGAGATAAAAGTAAGTAATGCTAAGATAGGCAAGAAAAAAGAAATCCTTGATATGGTCGGAGAAAACGCTATTAAAGAATTACAAATCGAATTTGCTAAAGCAAAAGACACTAAAAAGATCTTAAGCGAGTTAACTTCAATGCTGGGTATTAAAAGTGCCAATATCATTGAACTATATGATATATCTCACCTTGCAGGTGAGGCCGCAGTAGGAGTCAAGGTTGCCTATCAAAACGGTCTACCCAACAAGAACTTATACCGTAAATATCTTATTAAAGGTGAAGAGAAGAAAGATGACCTAGCTAGCACTAGAGAAGTCTTATATCGAAGACTATTTAGAATTATTTCAGAAGATGATTATAAACCCGATCTAATTATCTTAGACGGGGGACTTAATCAGCTTAATATAGCAAGAGAATTACTAAGTGAACTAAATCTAGATATTGATTTTTGTGCTTTAGTAAAAAATAATAAACACGTTACTAGAGGACTTATAAATGCTAAAGGTGAAGAAATTAAACTTGATAAAAAGAGTGCTTTATTCTACTTTCTAGTAAATATGCAAGAAGAAGTGCACCGTTTTGCAATCAAGTCGCATATAAATAAAAGAAGCAAGTCATTAACTGCTTCTATATTGGATGATATAAAAGGTTTAGGTAAAAAAAGAAAAGCGGTTTTACTAAGTGCTTTTGGTAGCCTTGCAGAAATTAGAAAAGCAAGGGTAGAAGAACTTAGTCAATATATACCTAAAAATGTCGCCTATTCTTTACTAGAAACTCTAAATAAAGATAGCAAAGAATAAGTTTGAGCATACAATATAGTAGTATGGAGGTTTGAATGATGCCATCGATCTTAACTGCTCGTGAGAAGGAAGTTTTTGATCTATTAGTTAGCAACAAAACAACTTCAGAAATAGCTTCCTTACTATTTATTAGCGAAAAGACAGTTAGGAATCACATTTCTAACGTTATTCAAAAACTTGGTGTCAAGGGTAGAGCTCAAGCGTTGTTGAACTAATATGATTAAAACAAATAGAAATATAATAACCTCAAGCAATTGAGGTTATTTTAATTTTTGTAACAAATAACTTATTAACCCCATAAATTTTAGTGATGGAGGAATAAGTATGAAAAAAATTTTAAACAAGCGCTTTTATATCTTTATTTTCCCAGTGTTAGCTATTGCTATAACACTAGGAGCAATCATTTTAAATTCATTAAATGAAGACCTAATCGAGGAAATTCAAGTAGATTTAAATGAGGATTTAACTTCTAGAAAGATTTATATCTTGTCGGATGATGAGGTGTTGGTACCACTTTCACTTTCATTTACTAAAAAGGATACCTTATCAGAAGATATTATTAGTGTCTTAAATTTATTGAGAGAAGGTAGTCCGGTAGAAGACAAGGGTTATCATCCGCTACTTTCAAGCAGTGTCTCAATTAATAGTATTGAACTAGACAATAATATCTTAAATGTAGACTTTTCGGAAGAATTCAATGATTATGATGTTTCCAAGGAGAACCAAATTATTGAAGGCCTTACTTGGAGTTTGATGCAGTATGATGAAATAGAAGGAGTAACCCTGAGTGTATCGGGACAAAAGATTGAAAGAATGCCAGTAGGAGGAACACCTCTACCAAGTATCCTTACAAAGGCAATAGGTATTAATAAATACCATGATACCTCTGGTGATATCCTAGATACCGTTTCAGTTACTATCTTTTATGAAAAGAAGATAAACGGAGAAGAAGTTTACGTCCCAGTTACTAGAAGAGTTAAGCCTGAAGAAAGTATCAATAAAACTATCTTTAACGCCCTAAAAACAACACCTTCAGTACTAAGCGGATACAAGAGTCTAGGTGTCATGTCATACTTAGATAAAGATCAAAGTGTTATCTTTGAGGAGGATGAAATAAGTATTCCTTTAATAGTTAATTCACTAATTGAGGAGAATATTATGAATGAGAAAATCTATGAAGTATTTAAATTAATCTATGAAGACTTAAACAATATTGCGGTTAACTTCATGTTTGAAGTTAATGATGAAGCTGTTTCAGTAAACGGATATCCAGACTATAATGATACTGCGGTTAGTGCAATTATTATTAATGAATTTAAGATTTAAGTAAATAAGAACCTAAAAATAGGGCAATCCTAATTATATAAATTAGGAGTGATATTTTGCCCGAGTCTTTTAGATTAATTAGTGATGAGAATGAATTTCGAAGAATATTTAGTAATTGGAATTATGATGATAAAGCAATAATATCTAGATGCTTTGACTTGTTTAATCGTATTAAAGAACATATGTTTTCTTTCGGTTATGAGAGTATTAGCGAGGGCATCGTTAAAGATTTAACCTTTAATGATGCCTGTCTTAATTTAATTGTTCAAATAAAAAGACAGCTTCTTCATTTAAGTAATGATCATTTAAATACGATAAGACAGACTGGTATTATTGTAATGCCTCATTTAGATAGCAATACTAAGGCAAAGGGTTTATTCCTTTTAATGACATTGTCTTAAACAAGATGGGTAAAGTATTTGGATCAATCCTTGGTAAGTATGTTTATGATGATAGTGAACTAGTAGGAGAGACTAAAGCTATTACTCCCATTTGGGGAATTCTAATAAGAGAAAACAAAAATCTGCGTAAGTTAGAGAAATCATTACTTAGCAATAGTGAAGATAGTGGTATAGTAGTACTTGCTGACTCCCTATCTATTTTAGATAAAGTAAAGACTATGAACTATCATCTTCATCGACT
>DUOF01000099.1 GCA_012839015.1 bacterium | reverse complement strand
CTCATTAAACCTTACTAGTTTTCCATTTGAGGCAGCAATGAAGATGTCTTCATTCCCCTGCGTTTTTCTAACCGCAAACAACTCGTCATCATCTTTTAGGGAGACCGCTATTTTTCCGGTTTTCCTAATGTTTTCAAAGTTGCTTAGAGATACCCTCTTAGATATACCTTTCTTGGTTACAAACAATAATTGTTGTTCCTCGTTATAATCATCAAGACTAATCATGGCTTTAACCTCTTCACCTTTTTCGATATCTAGTAGATTTATAACAGGTATCCCTTTAGATTGACGTGAGAACTCTGGAATTTGGTGACCCCTCAATCTATATACTTTACCCTTATTGGTGAAGAACAAGACATCTGTATGGGTACTAGTAACCAGCATGCGGTCTACTACATCATCATTATTAGTGGCCATTCCTTTTACCCCGCGTCCACCTCTGTTCTGGGTTCTATAAGTATCTATAGCAAGTCTTTTTATATAGTTATTAACCGTAAGTGTTATGACAATTTCCTCTTCTGGAATTAAGTCTTCATCTTCTATATCTGTGTAGTCATTAGAAATTTCCGTTCTTCTTTCGTCTCCATATTTTCTCTTCATTTCAATTAATTCTTCTCTAATTATTTCTAACAATTTATCTTTATTTTCTAAAATTTCAGTAAGATTTTTTATTAGGTTTTCTAATTCTTCAATTTCATTAATGATCTTTATTTTTTCTAGACCAGTCAATCTTTGAAGTCTCATATCTAAAATTGCTTTAGCTTGTCGATCACTTAGATCAAAACTTTCTTTTAAGCTTTCGATAGCTGCCTCAGTTGTTTCACTTCCCCTTATAATAGCAAGGACCTCATCGATACTTTCAATAGCTATTTGAAGACCTTGCAATATATGTATTCTGTTGTTAGCTTTATCTAAATCAAACTTTGTTCTTCTTGTTAATACATCTTGCTGGTGTAATAAATAGTAGTTTAGTATTTCTTTTATACCTAAGACTTTAGGTTCTCCTTCAACAATTGCCAGCATGTTAGCGCCAAATGTTGTTTGCAGTTGAGTTAGTTTATACAACTGGTTTAGAACTACTTCTCCTACTGCCTCTCTCTTTAATTCTATAATCACTCTCATCCCGTGTCTATTTGACTCATCCCTTATGTCAGATATACCATCAATTGTCTTACTTTTAACTAAGTCTACAATTCTCCTTAGTAGTGTTGATTTATTAACTTGATACGGTATTTCTGTTACAACAATTCTTTTCCTGTTGTTTGCGTAATCTTCAAAGTGACACTTTGCCCTTACTAAGATAGAACCATTTCCTGTTTCATATGCTTTCTTAATTCCAGCCTTACCAAGTATAATTCCACCAGTAGGAAAGTCAGGTCCTAAAATATATTCATTTATTAAATCAATAACTTCGATATCTGGATTTTCACTGATAGCCAAAACAGCATCGATTACTTCTCCTAGATTGTGAGGTGGAATATTGGTGGCCATTCCGACCGCAATACCCATGGTTCCGTTAACTAACAAGTTTGGAAATCTGGAAGGTAATACTGCAGGTTCCTTCTCACTTCCATCGTAGTTATCAATAAAATCTACTGTTTCTTTATTGATATCTTTAACCATCTCCATTGCAATTTTTGCCATTCTAGCTTCGGTATAACGCATCGCTGCAGCTCCATCACCATCGATTGAACCGAAGTTTCCGTGTCCATCTACTAAGGGATATCTACTAGAGAAATCCTGTGCAAGTCTTACAAGCGCCTCGTAGATAGCAGTGTCACCGTGAGGGTGATATTTACCCATGGTGTCTCCAACAATACGAGCTGATTTTTTGTAAGCTTTGTCACTTTGAACACCTAACTCATTCATTGAGTGGATGATCCTTCGGTGCACCGGTTTTAAACCATCCCTAACATCTGGTAATGCACGTGAAACAATTACACTCATTGCATAGTCTAAGAAAGAGCTTTTTACCTCGCTAGAAAGATTAATTTTCTTGACACCAGGTATCTCTTTTAGTTCTTCTAGGTTTTCTTCTAGTTCTTCGATTTCTTTGTTTTCCATTTACGTCTACCTCCTATATATCCAGATTCTTAACAAACTTGGCATTTTCTAAAATGAATTCTCGACGGGGTTCTACCTTCTCTCCCATTAACATACCAAATGCCATATCAGCATCCATTGCATCCTCTACTGTTACTTGCAGTAAGGTTCTTTTGGATGGATCCATCGTTGTATCCCAAAGTTGTTCAGCATTCATCTCACCAAGACCTTTGTATCTTTGGATTGTTATCCTGGCATTTTCACCAAGTTCTTCTTTTGTTTTTTCAAGTTCTTCATCACTATATAGATAGTATACATTTTTACCATGTATAACTTGGTAAAGTGGTGGTTGAGCAATATATATGTTTCCATTTTCCACAAGAGGTCTCATGTAACGGAAAAACAAAGTTAACAATAGCACCCTAATGTGCGCTCCATCAACGTCGGCATCCGTCATGATTACTATCTTATGGAACTTAAGCTTTTCTACATCAAACTCATCTAATATTCCTGTACCTAAAGCGTTTATGATTGCTATAACTTCTTGATTTTCTAAAACTTTGTCCGCCCTTGTTTTTTCAACATTAATTATTTTACCCCTTAAAGGAAGGATTGCTTGATAATGACGGTCCCTTCCCATCTTGGCACTTCCTCCCGCAGAGTCTCCCTCAACAATATATAATTCATTTATCTTAGGATCCCTACTGGAGCAATCAGCAAGTTTTCCAGTAACAGAACTAATCTCCAGTAACCCTTTTTTTCTAGTTAGCTCGCGAGCTCTTTTAGCCGCCATTCTTGCATGAGAGGCCACCAGTGCTTTATCAATTATTATTTTAGCTGTATCGGGATTCTCGCTTAAAAATCTTTCAAGCTGTTCAGAGAAAATACTGTTAACAATCTTTCTGACTTCTGAGTTTCCTAACTTTGTTTTAGTCTGACCCTCATATTGAGGATTCGGGTGTCTTATTGAGATAATAGCTGTCAGACCTTCCCTAACATCATCACTACTAAAAGATTCATCATTGTCTTTTAAGACTTTGCTCTTTTTAGCATAGTTGTTAATTATCCTGTTAAGTGTGTATCTAAACCCCTCTTCATGAGTTCCACCCTCTTGGGTATTTATATTATTACAGTATGAATAAATATTAGATAGATAACCTTGATTATACTGCATGGCTATTTCTACATATATTCCGTCTTCTTCTCCTTCGATGTGAATAACATCGTTATGAAGTGTGTCTTTATTTTTATTTATGTATTCAACATACTGTTTAAGACCACCTTCATAATGGAATTCTTCTTTCTTTTTTTCTTCTCTTTGGTCTTCGATACTGATCTTTAGCCCTTTATTTAGGAAGGCTATTTGTCTAACCCTATCTCTTAAATTGGTGTAGTCAAATACAGTTGTCTCAGTGAAAATTTCAGGATCTGGTTTAAATAAAACATGGGTCCCTCTTTTATCAGTTTCTCCAACAACCTCTAATCTTTTAACAATGTTGCCGCCACGAGCAAATTCTGTTTGGTATTCTTTACCGTCTTTGAATACTTTTATCTTTAGGTATTCACTAAGTGCGTTTACCACGCTTGCACCAACTCCGTGAAGACCACCTGAAACTTTGTATCCTCCACCCTCTCCAAACTTTCCACCTGCATGTAAAACGGTGTAAACAGTTTCAACTGTTGATATACCAGTTTTAGGGTGAATTTCGGTAGGAATTCCCCTTCCGTTATCGGTGACGATAATCTCATTTTTATCAGTGATAATGATTTCTACTTTATCACAATATCCAGCTAAGGATTCGTCAATAGCGTTATCGACTATCTCCCAAACTAAGTGGTGTAAACCCCTTGCAGCTGTAGTACCTATGTACATACCTGGTCTTTTCCTAACCGCCTCTAGTCCTTCTAATACCTGAATATTCTCAACGGTATACTTTTCATCTGCTTTGCTGTGTGGCATATTATATTCTCTCCTCTTTCTTAATTTCTCCATCTACTAATTTATATAAAGTTATTTCTTTATTAAAGTTTTCATATTCATTCCTATCACAACTAGTAATGAACGTTTGTTGGTAATCACCTAGGATTTCTTTTAGTATTCTTTTTTTATTAAGGTCTAGTTCAAACAGAACATCATCCAAAACTAATATGGGTTGTTGATTAAGTTTCTTCTTAATCATTTGTGCTAGCGATAGTTTTATTATTAACACCATCATCCTTTGTTCACCTTGAGAAGCATAATCCTTTATCTCAATATCATTAACTCTAACATTCCAATCATCTTTGTGGACTCCGT
>DUOF01000098.1 GCA_012839015.1 bacterium | reverse complement strand
TCATAAAATAAATAGTAAAGACAAATAAAGCCCATTTATACTCTTTAAACTTAGGTCGTGGCATAACTCCAATTGCTACTACTAAGATAGGAAGATAAAAGGCAATTATATGTTCATACCAGAAATGAACGTTAGAGTTTAAAAACATATCTCCACTAGTGTTAGGAATAATCAGCGCTATAAGCGCACCAATAGTATTAAAGAAATAGGTAAAGTAAAATACTTTCTTACTTTTTAGGGCAAGCGAGACAGGTATTAATAACATCGCTGCATTACACAAGTGAGCCGGTAAGGCACTCCATGTAAATGGCCAACTATATAGACGATAAAAGTGTACAAATCCTGATAAAGCAATAAATAAGACTGCTAAGTACCTAACGTCATAACTTTTCTTCCTAAGTACAAAGTACATAGTAGGAATAAGTGCAAAAGTAAGCACTAGAGCTATCCGGTGATAATCACCAAAATTAACTAATCTATGTCCAGTTAGTCCAAAGAACATTTGGAACGTAGATGTCGGTACACCAAGAAGGATTATAAAAGGCAAAGTTATTAAAATATTCTTTAATAACCTCTTATAATCTTTAAAGTCAGTTCGATTAGTATTGGCAAAAATTATGTACATCGCCATAGTTATAGCAAGTGCTTGTTGAATACCAAAGAAAATAGCCTGCCTACTTAAATATGAAAAATTTAAGCCATTCATTGCCTCTAAGTTAAAATCAATTAAACCCAAGTTTAATACACTTACTGGTAAAACAAATAAAACTACTAAGTTACCCATACCCTTATTCTTAGTGAACGGCAATAAGCTAACTATAAAATAACTAGCTAATGTAAACGTTCTTAACGTTTGCATAAAGATAGCCTTATTCTTAGAAAATATCCCATTAAAATTCACTGCATAGTCAATTACATCTTTACTTAGAAGATTAGGAAAATAACTTAAAAAGAATAAACTCGCTAAGCTTATAATTACTATATTCTTTACTTTTTTTGATTTGTATTTAGTCATATAGACTAAGATAACACTTAATACCATCGCAGGTGCGATGAATAGAAAGTTATAAAAACCCATAATTCTTGTACCCCTTTCTTAAACTAAAAAGAGTATCTCACAATAATAACCCGCACGTTTTTTTAGAAGATAGTCTGGAGTTAACAAAATTTATAAATATATTTTTTGTATATTTGTAAACTCTAATAACGCTTTCATTTTTCTTGATATATTTAATAAGCAGGAAGAAACTAACCACAAACACACTTATAAATAACGATAGTAATAAGTTAATCGATGAATAGTCAAATAAATTGTTTTTAAATAAGTTTCGATACAATGATTCTAATTCAATAAATAAATTCATACGGGTGTAATATAATAGATTAAAGATTAAATATGTAAGAATGAACATATGAAAATAATGTATTAGAATACAGATGCCATCAATAAATTTATTAATAATGGGTTTTATTCTCATAACTTATTCCTCCAAATTATAATAATTATAGCATATACCCAAGGTTTTCAATAAAAACCCGTTAATATTATTTTCAAATATCTCCAAATAATGCTAACTTCCACTCGAGGTGTAGTAAGACATAGATCTCTTAAAGATATAAAAACACGGAATAACAAATAAGCCACCTATAAGGGGTGCAAAAGCATGTAATAGATTGTTACTCCTTCCGAGTAGGTATAGTAAGGGAATATAGTTAACCGTGGCAAAGGGAATAATAAAGGTAAGAAAACCTCTAAACCACTTATCATAAATGGTAATAGGATATTGCATCGCTTCCTTACCGCCATAGCTAATAATATTAGCGATTTCGCTTCCTTCGATTGTGTAAATGGAAACAGCAGCCCCGATTAGCATAACACCTAAAAATATCACAAGTCCACCTAGGACTATCAAGACCAAGATTAATATATTCATAAAACTAAAATCAATATTAAGGCTATTGACTGCTATTATTAGGATGATTAAGTTAAGTATACAAGCCCCTATCTTATTAAAGGCCACTTCTCCCCCTAGAGCCTGTAAAATTATGCTCCTAGGTCTAATTAAAAGACGGTCTACTTCACCTAGTTTTATAAGATCCTTGAAGTGTCCAAGCCCTCTAAACAAGAGTTGAGCAACATTATAAATAAGGTTAGTAACTGCAAACATAAAGGCAACTTCTTCAAACGACCAGGAATCTAATGCACTAAAACTTTCAAATAGGAAGTAAACTCCTAGAAGCGAAAAAACAGAACCTATAGATTGGGAGAATATCATCATTAAAAAAGCTAAACGATGCTCAATTTGAGCCTTAAGGTTAATCTTTAAATAGGAAAAATAAGTTTTCATCTCCTAACCTCCTTGCACAACAATTTTCTTTAGTCTTTTACTAAATAGTAAGTTACCTAGACTAAATAAGATAATAATCCAAATAACTTGCAGGCCAATACTAATAAGTACTTCACTTCCTGCTATATTGCCGCTATAAACCCTTAAAGGGACGTCATACCCCAATCTAAAAGGAAGGAAGTAATTTAATTTAGTAATAAAAAGAGGCATAAAAGCAAGAGGAATAAGTCCACCAGACAAGAAACTACTAAAGTTTGCAAAGATAGTAACAGTACTTTTTATCTCTAAAGTTATAAACATTAGATAATACATAAACATACCAAGCAAAACATTAATTATTAAGGCAAATGACAAGGTCACTAAAAATAAACCAAAGACCCCAAAACTACTAGGTAGAACGAATCGATATGTCCCGGGCATTAAAAAAGATATTAGTAAGATCGGCCACGATCTAAGTATTGTCGCAGCAAGTTTGGAAGAGAAAATAGATGCAAACCACATTTTATATAAGCTAAGTGGTTTAACAAGTTCATAAGCAAGGTCTCCACTTATAATACTTTTAGCTATCTTAGCATCATGATTAAAAGCAAATAAGAAAGCAAAAAGAGCCTGTTGAAGCCAAAAGTATTGAACAATCTCAGTTAAACTCATCGGAGAATTGCCATCACTACTCCTGTAAAAGGCCATAAAAATCATAATATACATTAGACCCCAGAAAAACTGAGTCCCAACACCAGCCCAGGCAGCGGAACGATACTGGAACCCTGCTAGTAGCCGCATCTTAAAGAAGGTAAAATATTTTCTCATATAATCTCATATTCCCGATACAATGAAGAGATAATCTCTTCAAGAGAAGTGTCTTTAATACTGAAGTCACTAACCTTATATTTAGAATTAACAAGTTTAATGGTGCTTTCTAGGTCAGACAAATCACTCTTAAGTCTAACCTTTATTGTGTAATCACTTACTTCTACTAGGTCTAAATCATTTAACTCTATTTTACTCTCCATTTTAGCTAAGTTCATAACTAGATACTTATCACTAGCATATTTCTTTTTGATATAGGACAGTGAACCATCATACAAGATTTTACCTTTACCTATTAGAACTAATCGGTTAGTTAAATAATCAATATCATTCATATCATGAGTAGTAAGGATGACAGTAACTTTCTTATCCTTGTTTAATTTCTTAATGAAATCACGGACTGCCAGTTTACTAACAGCGTCTAATCCGATCGTGGGTTCGTCAAGAAATAATATCTTCGGAGAATGTAAAAGAGCCCCGGCTATTTCACACCTCATTCTTTGTCCCAAAGAAAGTTGGCGAAGCGGGGTTTCAATAAGTTCACTAAGATTTAACTTCTCAGTTAAGTAAGCTAAATTATCCTCATAGGTCTTATCATCAATTTTGTAAATATCTTTTAATAATTCAAAAGAATCAATTATCGGTACATCCCACCATAACTGAGTCCTTTGTCCAAAGACAACACCAATGTCTTTAACATACTCTTGTCTATTTAAATAAGGAACATGACCATTAATCACACATTCACCACCACTTGGATGGAGAATACCAGCCATGATCTTAATAGTAGTCGATTTACCAGCCCCATTAGGACCAATATAACCAACTATTTCACCAGCATTAACATTTAAATCTATCCCTCTTAGGGCCTCAACTCTTGTATATTCCCTTTTAAAAAGAGAAACAAAGGCTCTTCTTATCCCTTTACCTCTCTTAAAAACTTTAAAGGTCTTAGACAAATTTGTTATCTTAATCATATTAATACCTCACAGGGATATTTTATATTAGTGTTACAAATAAGTAAACAAAATTTATCTTAGTATAGGTAATCGTTCTTAAATTTCTTTCTAGTAGCTAAGTGTGCTATGCCTGCTAAAGAAAAGTAAAGTAACAATCCAACCGCCGCTAAAACACCTACATAAATAAGATTAACATCATATCCAAGTACGGATACATTCTCACCCCAGTTATAGGCTATTTCAAGTGGAGTACCACGTTCTGGTGAAGTAGAATAAAAATAATTGGCTTTACTTCCAGGAAACTTGTCCATTACATAATAATTTAAAGGTATTGAAGCAATGAACATAGTCATAACTAAAAAGGCACCTCTAAATAGAGGACGCTTGTCAATCCTGACAAACCCTACTAGTAAAGACCAAAGGGTAATACCAACAATTAGGGCGTGTCCTGCTATATAAGCAATGCCCTGATAAGTTAAAATATTAGTATAATTTTCTAAGCCATCCGCAAAGATAATACTAAGCATGGCAAAGGGTAAATTAAAGCAAAAGGCTACTGTAAACACAGTCCTGTTATTGAACAAGAAAGCAAATAACAAGAAAAAGTTAGCCAGATGACATATCTGGGCTGGTATAATTTCTGGATGTATCCCCCTATTTTGGAATATCTCATAGTTTCTAAGGGCCAGCAAGGCAATACAAATAATTGCAAGGACTAATCCGATAAACCGGTTAACACCCTTTGGTAGTCTCCTAGTCAAAAAATATAAGATTAATGTAAATATGAACGGACTTGCTAAAAATAAATAATGAAAACTACTCCACATCTCAAATGTCATTTTAAAACCCCTCTTCAATAACTAAAATATATCACACATCGGTGTGAGTATCTATAGTTATTTTTAAATGTTAATAAACTATTTCAAAATTATTGGTTGACCGCTGTCATCATTAATACTATAGCAATAATCAATTAATTGATCTTGTCCTTCTTTACTTATAACAACACAGGCAGTTTTTCTTCTAACTTCACCAGAGAAGATAGCTTTAGCTAAAAGCTCACAATTAACATAACCACAAGCTCCACAATCATAACCCGGCAAAGCACTGATGATTCCCTCAATACGGTCATCATCTTTTGTAATAAAGAAAGTATTAGCAATCGCTAAAATAACCCCGATTACAATACTTATTGAAATCATAACTATACAGGCGATTAATATATTACTCCACATTTTGCTCACTCCTTACAAAACAATTTTCTAGTTTGCAACCACTACAAACATCATTACAACCTTCAGGCCTCTTTGTTTTAGCATTTACTATCAATAGACCCGTGTATAAAAGAACTAGACCTAAAATTAAAATAAGAGGTACTAGCATTATAAGATACCAGAGAATCCCCTAAAGGCAAGTGCCATGAAAGCAGCGGTTATAAGTGCAATTGGCACACCCTTAAAGGCTTTAGGGATCGGAGCACTCTCAAGTCTTACCCTAATCGAGGAAAATAAATAAATAACTATTAAGTAACCAACAGGTATTGAAAGTGAGTAAACGATTAAATGTAGGAAATTGAAATTAGCAATTGTATTAGACAAGATAAGATTATTAAGAGCGGTACCAAGTACAATACAATTAGTAGTTATAAGTGGTAAATAAATACCAAAGTCTTTGTATAAAGAAGGAAAGAACTTCTTAATGATTAATTCACTAAACTGAACTAAAGATGCGATAATTAAGATAAATGTAGCGATTTGTAGGTACTCTATATTTAAAGGTACAAG
>DUOF01000009.1 GCA_012839015.1 bacterium | reverse complement strand
GATAATAAAGGCATCTATTTTAGTATTTAAAAAGGGTTTATAACCACTTTTACTAACATTTAATATTAATTCCATCACTAAACCTCCTTTTATTATTTTAAACCAACAGGAGTAATAATGCTAGTGGCAAGACAAGTACTTTGTCATCTAACAACTAAAAATGTTATATCTCTTTTTTTAAAAAACATATTCAATACTTTATATCTTTGTAAAATATATTTTAGAAAATATAGATCTACTATTTTAACAACTTAATCTATTAAAATCCGTTAGCTCATATTTTAAGCGTTTTTAAATCCTGTTATAACAGACCTCTTTCAAAAATTGCTTTATTGAGATTGTGTCTGTATTTTCATAATAATTCAATAGTAAAGTGCGATATTCTTGGGTTTTGTCCACCGGGATTGTAATTAAACCTTGGCCATGTGAGATAAGTATATGGTTTGCAAAAATTACTGCTGTTCTTTTATTTCCATCAATGAAAATTTGTTTTTTCATTGTATATAGTAGCAGCTCTATTGCCTTATCAATTATTTCTAAATTTGAGTTAAGTATCTCTTTTAACTCTTCTTTAACTGTGCTTTCTATTGGAATTTTAGACCTCCATGTTGTGCCTCCAATGCTTACTGGTACTGTTCTTATTTTCCCAGCAGTGTAATAAAATCCTTTTAAAACAAGTTTGTTAATTTCACATAGCAAAGCGTAGTTTGTTTGGCTTGTTATAACGCTTGAATTTAATAAAAACTCCCAAGCATGTTTTAAATTGATAATCTTCATGACATCATCTGGTGTCATGTTATTAACTTTTCCACCTTCTAAAATGGTTTCAGTGTCCATATAGGTAGTAGCTACACCTTCAAGAATTGCCTGTTTATAAATTGTATCTGCTAAATGCTTTCTAGCAAAATCTATGTTTATTTGAACTTCCTCACTTAACTCACTTTCTTTATAATTTAAAGCCTTGAGTTTTTTCTTAATTTCCCTTATTTCTTTTTTAACCTGTTTAGCTTCTAGATTATTTTTCACAATTAAATTATATAGTTCATCAGAAAATTCATCCACATATTTTGTGTACCTAATACCATCCTCTCTATAATGAACATAAATATATTTATTACTATCAGTTTCACGCACTTCAATTGAACCATAGATTAAATCTGCTAATTTCTTTTTAAGTTTAACCTTACTATCAAGTAAAGTGATTAATTCTATCTGGTTGTTTGCCATATTACTACCCCCTAAGTTTATCATTGTCATTTTAACATATGTAAATAAAAATGTGAAACATTTTGAGTTATTTTACTATGTTTTGTTTCACATTTTGATTTTCTCTTATTCATATTTTACTAAACTTTATGAATCTGTGTTTTCTATTGTTTGGTAGTGATTTAGTATTGTTTGATTTTTTTAAATTACTTGCTATATTTTAGCAATCATAATTTCCTCTAGTAAGAATAATCGTAACACTAAATGTTATGATTCAATAGATAATATGTTGCAATTATTCAATAAGTTATTTTTTTTCTTTCCAATTAGTTCAATAAATCATATAAAAATAACTCATCAGGTGGATGAGAACCCTTCTTCATCCTCTTATACTTTTTTAGTAAACCTTTTATATCGACACCTGAAAAATATTTAATTATTGTTTCAGGGTTACTCCTCCATCTTTGCCTACCCAATTTGATCCTACCCCTAACAAAAGACTTAGGCCTCACTTCGGATTTAACTTTATTAAATTCATTTACCAAGTCTTCATTAATAATAACTAAATATTCCATCTCCGGTTTAGTACAGTATTTCCTAATTTCTATATGCTTTATTTTTCTCAAATCCCTTGGTATTCTTAATTTATCATTAAGTGTATCTCCTATTCTTAAAATAGTTAACCTTTCCTGAGAACTTAAAGCATTTATGTAGAATAGGACATCCCCGTCTATCTGTCGGGAATGAAAGGCACTTTCATTTATGATATCCTCGGTTTTTATCTTAAAAAGACCTTTTTCGATAATTAAATCGATAAAGGCCTTTTCTACCGTTCCCTCACACATTATTAGGTACTTCATTTTTAAGTCCTTTCTTTAATGTATTTAACCTATCTAAAGGTATTAGGTTTTCGAAGTAATTATGGTTAAATAAACTACTCTTAGAAATATCTTGTCTAACATCAAAATCTAGATATAAGTTTTTACTATCAATAACCCCTTCTTTTTTATCCATTAACCAAATACTATCATTTCTTCTTAAAATATCTAAGATTTCTACGTAATGAGTAGAGAAAATTATATTAGAGTTTTTCTTATTTAATTTTTTATCTTTAAACAGCATCAAAATCAGTTCTACTAAATTTTTATGAAAACTATTTTCTATTTCATCGATTATTAAAGTAGAACCTAGCTTTAAAATACTAGAAGTTATAGCTAATAAATTTATACCCTTTAGGGTACCATCTGAAAGTACGGAAAGGAGTTGATGCCTATTAAGTTCCAATTCTTTTTCATTGTAGAACTTTATTAAATATAGATCATTTTTTCTTAGTTCAACTAGTTTTTCAATATTATCATCGAAGATGTTAACAAAACCCTTTTTTAAGTAATCGGGCAACTTTTCTATTAACAAGAAATATTGTTCTAGATTATCTTCCTTAGAGTTTGAAATAGAATATGCAAAGAACTTTCTGGCAGTTATGTTGTATAAAATAGATGTATCATCAATAGAGGGACTAATTTCTACTTCTTTATAATTATATTTTTCTATATTCTTACCAAGTCGAGAAGAATACTTCACCTTACTTAACTCTTCCTTAATGAATATACAAAAACTTGTACGATTTATTTCCCCGATTAGATTATTCGCTCCTTTAAAACTACCTTCATACTTATAAATGTACTCCTCCATTTTAAAGTAAATAACTAAATCTATGGTGTTTTTATTGAACATTAATTTATCATATACGATCCTACCTTCAAATAACAAGTCATGACACATTTCAATTAAACTTAGCACAGTGGATTTACCACTGGAGTTTTTACCAGTTATTGCGGTGACCGTAGGAAAGTATAGTTTATTCCCTAATTCAAGAACTTCACCTGAATCCTTATGAATATCCATAACTTTTGCTTTGTTAAGGAAATTTATTTCAAAATTATCCTTTAATTTCTTATAGCCAGATACTCTTATCGCCAGTATTTTCATACCTTTCACCCCTTCACCTCCTCCATTATAGCATATTATTGTATTTTACAACATTTTTTCTGTTTATAAATACAGTTATATTGTTTCCATATTATTTATGTTTAAACAAACTTATTTATTCTTTTATAATTCTTTTATTTTCATTGAAAATAGGCATCTAATGAATAAACTCTAAAAGTCAGCCTCAAATAATTAAACTTTAAACTCTTTTTGCTATAATAAACAAGACTAGGAGGAATAGAATGGACAAAGTCGTTACAACCGTTGCTAATAAGACTAATATTAACCTAAAACAAATAACTGCTGTTTTAAGTTTAATAAAGGAAGGTGCTACGATACCCTTTATTGCAAGGTATCGTAAAGAAGCCACCAATAACCTTGATGAAGAACAAATAAGGGAAATAGTAGTCATTTATG
>DUOF01000008.1 GCA_012839015.1 bacterium | reverse complement strand
TGGAGTTAATAAAAGAGTAAGTGAAGAAAATGTTTACTTAGACTTATTAGAATCTAACCTAGAAGTAATTGTTAATAATGTTAGATACACTGAAGCAGACCTAATCGAACCATTTAGTTTAAATGGTTACTACAGGATCAGGATAACTGATCGAGCTGGTAACTTTGTCTTATTACAATTTGTTATTATTAAACCTGGTAGTGTAGTTACTATAGATGAGAGAGAAATAAATAACTATGAAGCTCTAGATATAGTCAATAACCGTATTAGAATAGATAAGGGAGTTTATGAGGCAGGGAGTGGTATTATAATTACTTATCCTAAAACTGATGGAACGTTTGAGTTAGTAACGGTGCATCGTTTTAGCGATAAAGAGTTAGAGTACTTACTAAATAATGACCATACTATTATTACTAGTATTAATACTAGTAATGTTATGGGAGTTGCTTTCTTAGTCGATGCTGAGACTTTAAGTCTCTTTGCTACTACTAGTGAAAAAGGTGGTTTAGCACCGTATATTATCGGTGCTTCAATCGCACTGCTACTTATTTTAATCTTCTTTGTAGTAAGGCGTGGACGTAAAGACGATGATGAGTATTATCTAGAAACTGATGACACAGTTACTCAAATCGAGGATATTGAGTATTAAAATAGTAAAAAAAGGCTTAAAAAGCCCATAAATATCGATTATTTTGTAAAAAATATCGCAAATGTTTGTATTGCTTTATGGATAATGGTAAAATTTAATCAGAAACAAGGAGGAAGTAGAATGAATAAGACACAACTAGTAGAGTGCGTAGCACTAGAAGCAAACCTAACTAAAAAGGTTGCAGCAGAAGCTGTAGATGCAGTTCTAAGTGTTATGACAAAGGCTTTAAAAGAAGGGGACGCTGTTAAACTTGTCGGTTTTGGTAACTTCACAGTTAAACAAAGAGCTCAAAGACAGGGACGTAATCCTATGACAGGTGAAGAGATTACAATTCCTGCTAGTACGTATGTTTCATTTAAGCCTAGCAAAAACTTAAAATGGTAAGATAAAAAGAACCTAACGGTTCTTTTTTTATCTTAGAAGATAGAAATAAATTCTATCTTTTTATTTATATTAATTAGCGTTAGACATAACTACTCGCTTATCAAAATACTTACTTAAGTTCTTAGCACTCTTAAAGGCATCGTGATTACCACCATTAATGTTTTGAATTATCTTACCTTTACTATATAACATTAAACTAGGTGTAACTTTAGCAGGAATCGTTTGCCCAGATTCTAAAGCTCCCGCATCAAGAGCAAAGACTTGTAACTTCTTAGCAGTAATAACCTCATCAAGACGTGGTCTAAAGGCAGTACAAGCACCACAATAATCACTATATACATAAACGATGAAGTCATCGCCATTAGCTATCTTATCTTGATAGGTATTGTAAGATATTTTAGTGTAGGTAGTAGCATTTACATTACGAGTACCTTGAATAGTCTTTACAGGTGCTAGGATGCTAATAATTACTCCTAGTAAAATAACTCCAGCTAGAATAATGCCTCCGATTATTAACTTTTTATTGTCCATAATATTCACCTCCTTCTCTAATCAGTATACATGCAGTTAAATATCCAATCAATTATAACCTTTACAAATTTTATTAACCTAATACACTAATATAAATTAAAGTGTATCCTTATTTATCTTTTGTTATGTAACTTAGTTTGCTTACATATATTTTATTGGTGGTATCATGTCTAAGTTAGCACTTGTTTTATCAGGTGGAGGAAGTAAGGGTTCATATCAGGTCGGTGCCTATGAGGCTCTTAAGGAGCTTGGTTTTACCTTTGATATAATTACTAACACCTCAGTAGGAGCCCTAAATGGTGCAATATTTGTACAAGGTGAAGAGGCTAAGGCCTATCACCTGTGGGAGAACATTGACTACGATAAGATAGTTAAGTTAGATATTGATAAAACTAATATCTTTAAAATAGTTAAAGAAGTAGCCCTTAATAAGGGGCTAGACACTAGCCCCCTTGAAAACTTACTTCATACCTATATAGATGAGTCTAAAATTAGAGCTAGCCAAACTAAGTTTGGTTTAGTAGTAGTCAAATATCCAAGTCTAAAATCAAAAGAATTAACTCTTGATGAAATAAATGAGGGTCAACTAGTAGATTACTTACTTGCCTCAAGTTCCTGCTTTCCTGCCTTTAAAGTAAAGACAATTGACGGGCAAAAATATATTGATGGGGGTTACTTCGATAACCTACCAATTAACTTAGCAGTTAAACTAGGAGCTAGTGAAGTAATTGCCATAGATATTGGCAGCGGACTAATAAATAAAAAAAAGAAGTTTGAAGGAGTAGGAGTGACCTATATCCGCCCTAGAAAGAAGTTAGGGATGTTTTTAGCGTTTGACGCTAATGTTGCTAGGCGTAACTTTAAATATGGCTATAATGACGTTTTAAAGACTTTTAAGGTAGCAGTTGGCCTGCACTTTACCTTTATAGATGAAATATGTTACCAAGAAATAAAGTCTCTATTTATAAGCCATGCTGACTTAGTTTTACTAACTCAGGATAGTAACGTACTTAATAAGGTCAATAAAATAGAACTCATTAAGAAAATATATCAAAGTGATAAAGAAAGGGTGTTTATAAAATCGATTGAGACCATAGCTAAAATATTCAATATGGATGATGGTAATACTTATCACTTAGATGACTTTAATACAGCGCTCATTGACAAGATAAAACTAAGTTTAAAAGACTTAGACTTAAATAAACCACTTAATAAACTAAATGATAAAGAGAAAACAATAAAGTTTACTAATAAAATAAAAGAGACTATCAAAAATGAGAGAACTTTTGTTCTCTCACCTCTTATTACTCTTTATGAAGAGCCCTTTTTAGCAGCCCTTTATTTATCACTAATTGTGAGTTAAGTTAACTCTTAAGTAGCGATAAACCTACCCTCTTCTTATTTAAATCAATATCAATAACATAGACATCTACGATATCTCCAACACTTACTACTTCAAGGGGATGGTTAATCCAGTGTTTAGCCATTTTAGACTTATGGATCAAGCCATCATTTTTAAGTCCGATGTCAACGAAAGCACCAAAGTCAACGATACTCCTTATCGTCCCTTCTAGTTTCATACCAATTGATAAATCTTCTAGGTTTAAGACATTGCTCTTTAGTATTGGAGAGGGGTATTCATCCCTGATGTCTCGAAGTGGTTTTTCTAACTCACTGATAATATCACTTATGGTATAAGTACCTAAGTTATATTGTTCCTTTAAAGATGAAATATCGAGAGTACTTAATTTATCACTAAATTCTTTGCTGCCAATGAAGTTTAAATCTAAATCGAGACTATCTACAATTTTACTAACTTTAGAATAGTTCTCAGGATGAATAAATGTTTTATCAAGTGGATTACTACTTTCATAAATCTTTAAAAATCCAATCGCCTGCTCATAACTTTTTTCGCCGATTCCTTTTACTTTTAAAAGTTCGCTACGGTTTTTAATTAAACCAACTTTACTTCTATAATCAATAATGTTTTGAGCACTTTTCTTATTAAGTCCTGAAACAAAACTAAGTAGTTCACTAGAAGCGGTGTTTAAGTTAACACCGACATTGTTAACTACTTTAGAAATAACAAAGTTTAGTGTTTCATTTAGTTTAGTTTGATTAACATCATGTTGGTATTGACCAACACCGATTGATTTTGGATCAATCTTAATAAGTTCACTAAGTGGATCTAAGACTCTTCTAGCAATGGAGATCGCACTTCTCTCTTCTACATGGAGATCTGGAAATTCTTTAATTGCTTCCTTTGATGCACTGTAGACTGAAGCTCCTGCTTCACTCACAATCACATATTTAGTATCCAGGTTAAACTCTTTAATAGTTTCTGCAACAAACTCTTCACTCTCACGAGAAGCAGTCCCGTTACCTATCGCAATTAACTCTACTCCATATTCTTTTATAAGGTCTACTAATACCTTTTTACTTAAGTTTCTTCTTCCCTCATGTCTTCCCTCACCTAGTCTAAGTTCATGAGGGTAGATAACTTCTTTTTTTATGAAGTCACCATTATTATTAATAATTGCTAATTTACATCCAGTCCTAAAAGCAGGATCAAAACCTAAGATAACTTTGTTCTTTAAAGGCGGGGTTAATAGTAACTGTTCTAAGTTACTAGCAAACACTCTAATTGATTGTTCATGGGCAAGTTCACTTAGGTTAGATCTGGTTTCTCTCTCTATTGAAGGGAACAAAAGTCTTTTATAGCCATCTTCGATGGCTTCTAAGATTTGTTTAGCTTCAATGCTTTCTTTGTTTTTAACTAATTTATTAAATGAGTAATCAATGAATGCCTCATTATCAATACTTATTTTAACCCTTAGTATATTTTCTTTTTCAGCTCGATTGATAGCTAAAATCCTATGAGGGACAATTTTATTAATTGGCTCACTTCGATCATAATAAAGTTCATAAGTTTTACGCTCATCTATAGCGTCTTTCTTTAGAGTGGTTTCAATTACTCCTAAATCATTAATCATTGTTCTTAACTTTTGTCTTATTTCATGATTCTCGCTATACATCTCGGCGATAATGTCTCTAGCACCTTGAAGCGCAGCTTCAATATCTGCAACATTTTCATTTAAGTAGTTAAGGGCTTCTTTATCTAAATCTATGTTCTTACATTCTAAGATTGTATTAGCTAGAGGTTCTAAACCATTCTTAATCGCTGTTGTAGCCCTCGTCTTGCGCTTTTCTTTAAAGGGTAGGTAAATATCCTCAACTTCACTTAAAGTGCTAGAATCCTCAATTAAAGCTACTAATTCAGGGGTTAGCTTGTCTTTCTCTTCAATTAGTCTTTTTACTTCTTCTTTACGTTTAGCTAGTTTTTCTTCATATTCATAAATGACTACTATTTCCCTTATTTGTTCTTCATCAAGGTTATTGGTAGCTTCTTTACGATACCTTGCAATAAAGGGTATCGTAGCACCTTCCTTTATTAAACTTAAAACAGCAGTTATTTGTTTTAGGTTAATATTAGTCTTATTAGCAACGGTTGTTACGACTTTATCCATTCTATTCCTCCTAGTCTTGTTTATTATAGCAAAAAGAGTTTAAAGTTTAATTATTTGAGGCTGACTTTTAGAGTTTATTCATTAGATGCCTATTTTCAATGAAAATAATAGAATTATAAAAGAATAAATAAGTTTATTTAAACATGAATAACATTGAAATAATAAAATTGTATTTTAAAAAATGTTATTAAGCACAAAAATATTGTTTTTCGCAAAAGAGGTTCAAGAAAACAACGGTTATCTAAAAAATGTGAAACAAAATGAAGGAAAATAGCCAAAATGTTTCACATTTTTTATTTTTATATTGTTGTATGAAATAAATAAATTCATTTAGATAGTTTTTCTGTACATTTTATATTGTTCATTATCATCTCTTGTAAGAAAAGTAGATTATTAACTAATGTGGTTTATATCGGGAATGTACTAGATTTCGTCAATTTAGTCACGTTAAGATTTGAGGCGTAATGGAAAATATTAAAAGATAATATTGAATAAGGGTTTATATAATTAAACAATAATCAGGACCTTAGTCATACCACTAGCATTATTACTCCTGTTGGTTTAAAATAATAAAAGGAGGTTTAGTGATGGAATTAATATTAAATGTTAGTAAAAGTGGTTATAAACCCTTTTTAAATACTAAAATAGATGCCTTTATTATC
>DUOF01000097.1 GCA_012839015.1 bacterium | reverse complement strand
TCTAGTTATTAGATCTATCCCCATACCTTGCCTTAGCAAGACATCGTTAATAACTATTGGTTCTAGAAAGTAAGTTAAAGAGCCAATTAATTTACCACCAGTAAGGGGCATTGAAATACTTAAAATTTCTCTAACTAATAAATTCGATTTATCAACAAAACTCCTTACAAATCCTCTAGTTTTCCTTCCTAGTCCTTTAAGAGAGAAAATACCTCGCCAGCACACATACCAAGTACTGCACCAAATGCACCATATGCTGGACCCTTTGAAAAGAAGAAACCACCAAATATCAAGATAAAAGCAATCCTGGCAATCTCTTCACTGACTTGGGAATATCATGTTATTTCAATTTTGCCAATCCCGGCATAGTAACCCTTTAATAAACCACCCATGCTAATAAGGGGGATAAGTAGTGCTAAACCATTAAGTGCCAATAAGGTCTTAGGGTTTTTTAAGATATTGTTAGCGATAATTGGAGAAAAACTAATTAGTAGAATCATAAAAAGACTATTTACAATTAAGGCTATAATTGAGGTAGTAATAATAATATTTTTAGTCTTGAATTTATTTTGAGCGATGAGTTTAGCTATACTAGTAGGAAAACTCATCTGAATAATATTTATAGATAAAATCATAATCGGGGTTATTAGCATGAAAATACCTATGCCTTCTTGTCCAATTTCTCTGGCAGTTAGAACTCTTGCTACTGTAGATAAAATTTTGCTAATAAATGCGATAGATATTATACTTATTGTCGATTTTACAATGCGGTTTTTTAACATAATTATCTCCTTTCTTGTTGATAAAATAATTAGATAATGATAAAGTATAAAAGCGAGATTATTAAAGTCTGCTATAGTAAAATAAATGAAATTTAAATGATAGTTAGAACAAATCTAGCGAGGAGGATGGAAATGCGTAGGATATATGCTTTTATTATTATGATAATTACTCTTACTACATTAATTGTGGTGAGAATACCTGGACTTGATCAAGACAAAAATTTAGGAATGGACTACCGTGGTGGGTTTGAGGTCCTATATGAAATTGTTCCTGGTGAAGATAGTCAAATGAGTGCTAGAGAACTAGCAAGTGCTGCAGAGGCAGGAATTTCCAAACGTCTAGAAATTGCTAATGTAGTCTCTTATTCAGTATCTAAAGAAGGTGGTAAGTATATCCGTGTATCTGTTGCCACTCCTAGTGTTAATGACGCTAATGAAATAAAAGAAGTTATTGAAGCTAATAGTGAAATAACTTTTAGAGACCAAAACAATAATTTACTAGCAACTGGTGCTGAACTTCTAGAAGAAGTAGCAGCAGAAGCTGGTTTTTCACAAAACGTTAACTACGTTACTCTAAATATCGCGGATACCGATAAACTACAAGAAATAACTAGAGATATCGCTGAAGCTGGTGAGAATCTAGTAGTATGGATCGGTTTTGAAGAAGGCGATAGTTTTGAAAATATAAATACAAGTGCTACTACAGCTAGAAAAGTTATCTTTAATGGTAGTGTAAATGAACCTCTAGCAGATAAGCAAATAACTATCACTCAAGCTGATAGGGGATCTGCCGAGAGAACAGCTGCTATAATCAATTCAAGTACGTATGATTTTGGAATGAAGTATCACTATGTAAATCAAGTTGATGCTGTAGATGCGGCTGCTTCTTTTGACTTTACTGTTATTGCCCTTGCAAGTGCACTACTTGTGGCAATAATTGCCCTAGTAGTTATCTATAAAAATGCCGGACTTGTTTCTGCTATCTCACTTACATTTATGGGTGTCTTTACTCTATCTTTCTTCAACTTTACTAATGGTATTTTAACTATTAGTAGTGTCGCTGGTTTAATCGTTGGTTTAGTACTAGCAATTGATGCGATTGTAATTATCTTAGAGAGAGTTAAAAAGGAAATATATGCTGGTAAGGATATATACAAAGCTTATAATGATGGATACAAGAAAGCACTTCCAAGTGTAATGGATGCTCTTATTGCAACATTTATTGTTTCAGTTGTATTATTCTACTTAGGTAATCTAATGCTACAATCATTTGCAAGTATGCTACTACTTGCTATTGTGACTACAATACTTTCTATTTTGCTAATCAATCATTTCTTACTACTTGTACTTACCAAGACTCCTTTAGCCAAAAAGATTTCATCTTTTGGTGCTAAGGAAAAATACTTAGAAGAAAATAATAAAGAAGTTAAAGTCAATGACCGTAATATCTTAAGATCTGGTAAAAGATATGCCTTTGTATTTATTGGTTTAATAATCCTAAGTTTAGGTATGGCAATGGTAGCTAACTTTGCTATGGATAAGGGGTATGTAAACTTCCAACCAGAATTTAAGAGCGGAACTACCCTAGTTGTTGAAACTAGTCAAAACCATTTTGAAAGTAAAACAGATGTTGAAGAATTCCTAACTAGAGAAGATATCGACATTGTTGCTAAAGATATTACTCTAACTAGAGAAGAAGTAGAAGGAGTTACTACCTATGTCGTTACTATTAAAGGTGGCGATGAACTACTAGCAGCACAAAATGCAATTAATGCAAACCTTGAAAAAGATTTAGGTGTCAATACCCAAGTTGAAACCTATTACACCTTAAGAGTTAATGGATCATCTAGCAGTGCTACCTTCGTAGTTTTAAGTAATACTCTTATAACTACTCTTATAGCTAGCTTAATAATTGGTTTCTATTTGTCTATTAGATATAGATATAGCTATGGTATAGCTACTCTATTTACTATCCTTCATAACGTTGTTGCCCTAGTTGCCGCATTAGTCTTATTTAGAATCGGAGTAGGTATGACTCTAGTACCTGCTATACTAGCGGTTGTTTGTTATAGCGTTAATGCAGTTGTAGTAATATTTGCTAGAGTTAAAGAATTCTTAATTAGTAAAAGAAGAGTATATATTTCTAATGAAGAGAGAGTTACTGCTATTAACAGTGCCCTTTCAGCAAGTCTTTCGAGACTTGTTAACAGTGCCATTATAATCGCTCTTGCCCTAGTTGCGCTTATAATAATTGCACCAACTTCTGCAACACTATTTAACATAGTACTTATAATCGGTATTGCCCTTGCTATTACTGCTTCACTACTTGTAGCACCACTAGTGTTACTAATACTAGAGTACAGAATAGATAGGAAGGAAAGGACCTTCAAACCTAAGAAAGAACCTAAGTATTTTAAAGAAAAAGAAGAAAGAGTATTTATTGGGTTGAATGATTAAAAGGCTATTAAATAGCCTTTTTTAAAGGAGTGATTTCATGTACAAGGAAGTAGAAGTCGAAGGATATCTTGAATTATCTAAAGAGTTAAACATCGAGCCTTTAGTAGCTAAAGCTGTTAAGGCCTTTAATTATAAAAAGATTACTAATAATGACTTAAAAGATCCCTATAGTTATAAAGGTATGGAAGAAGTCGTTACTAAAATAAAAAAACATATTGATAACAAAGATAAAATAATGATTCATGGAGATTATGATTGTGACGGGATATGTGCTACTAGTATTTTAATGAGCACATTCACTAGTTTAGATTATAAGGCGGGATACTACATCCCTAGTCGTTATGAAGACGGGTATGGTCTTAGTACTAACATAATTGATTTAGCTTCAAAAAAGGGTTATAAATTACTAATTCTAGTAGACTGTGGTATTAGGAATATTGAAGAGGTTGAATATGCTAAAAGTCTAGGTTTGGAGTTAATTATCCTAGATCACCACGAAAGAGGTGAAGTACTTCCTGACACCCCTTATATACTACATCCGGAGTTATCTTCCTTTAGTGACTATAATATGTGTGCTGCTAGTATTTGTTTATACTTGTCTATCGCCCTTTTAGGTCGAATAGACGAGTATTTACTAACCCTAGCAGGGATAGCTACTATCGCTGATGTAATGCCTCTAATCGAAGAAAATAGACTACTTGCTAAAAAAGCAATTGAGTTATTAAATAAACATAAATATCCAAACTTGTTCCTACTAGCAGACTCGCCAAAGTCTTTTGATGAGAAGGTTCTATCTTTTAACCTAATTCCAAAAATAAATGCGGTTGGAAGGATAAGTAAGGAAAAACAAGTTAATCAAGTCGTAAAGTTTTTGGTAAGCAAAGATAAAGTAATAGTTAATAAACTATTAAACTTTATTAATGATACTAATACAAAGAGAAAGAAGTTAAGTAGGTCCCATATTAATGATCTAGATAAAGATTACTCTAAAGAGAAAATCATCATCTTAAAGGATGATAATATTTTAGAAGGTATCAGCGGTCTAGTCGCTGCTAGTCTAGTTAATAAATACTCAGTCCCGGTAATAGTACTAGCAAAGAGTGAGGATGAAGGTATTTATAAGGGTAGTTCAAGAAGCGTTAAAGGAGTTAACCTGGCTCTTCTTTTGCAACATACAAAAGAATTCTTAATAACCTATGGAGGACATGAATCTGCAGCAGGACTTAGCATTGAAGAGTCTAAAATTGAATCATTTAAGGATGCCTGTAATAGCTATTTAGAAAATATTGAAATAGAACAAGTGCCATCTATAGTTGTAAGTGTAACTGAAGATGAACTAACTTATAAAGCTTATTTACAACTAAGGGAGTATGGCCCTTTTGGAGAGGCAAATGAAGAACCTTTGTTTATCATTAAGGACATAGACTCTTCTAAGGTTAAAAAGAGTAAAGATGGTAAACACTTGCTTTGTGCTTTAAACCCTAAAGCCTCACTAGTAGCCTTTTCTAAAGGCGATATAGTTGATGAGTCTTCTAGCTATGACTTTGTCTTTACTTTAGATAAAAATGATTATTATCAAGATTCATTAAGTGGAAAGATTGCTAAAACTTATCCAAAAAGTCTCAACAAACAATAAAAAACAGTTATAATTGAAGAAGGAGTGATATTATGAATAAAGAGTCTT
>DUOF01000096.1 GCA_012839015.1 bacterium | reverse complement strand
GTACTTCTCATTTGGGGAATAGTAAAGATCAGATAAAGGGGAGATGATATCATCAATAATGATTTCATCATCATCTATAGAACCATATTCATCCATGAAGACCTTTCTGTTAGGTTTGTTTAATAAATCCAAGACATTTTTAATGTCGTGATAGGCATAATTTAGTGATAACTCATTACATTGAAATAGAACATGTTCATTATTTTTAGTATCGCAGGTAAAATTGCACATAGATATTGTGTTTAGGGATAGAACTAATGGGAGTGAATTTAATCTAGCCACGATTGTTTTATAATTGTTTAGTATCAAATTTATACTCTTATTGTTTTGGAAGTTAAACTGCTTTATTATTTTTTTAATATTATGTAGAGTGAAAAAATCTTGCGTATTACCGAGTTGTCTTTTGATCGGGGAAGTTATTTCTTTTGAGTGAAAATCTTTGAACCATGATGCTAAAAGTTTAACCTTCTCCTTATTGGTTGTCATTGTTTTGTCGCATAGTTCATACTTATCTGCATCAAAGACGATAGTTTTGTTCCTCTGGCAGTTGTGCTTTACTACTTTTACCCCTAGCTCTTCTAATATCCTATAGTTCCTCAAGCAAACATTGTATTTTTCATCTTCAAAGTTTAATACTAGGTATTGTTTGTCTAAATATTTTAATTTTAGAGAAGTGATACCTTCAAAAACACGATAAACAATTAGGGTCGATTTTTCAGTTTCGAAACCTAAAGCGATTAGCTTCTTATATTAGCTCCTTATCTATATCTTTTATTCTACTAAGGACCACCGGCAACACCTCTAGATATATTATTGAGAAAAACAACAAAAATAGCAATATATCACAATGAAAAAACAACTCCATTTAAATTGAAGTTGTTTTCACTTTATTCGGTTTCGTGGCATAACTAATGTATTTGTATAATATATTAATTGTCTTGTAGTAGAATGATTGTTCAACATTTTTAATTATAAGAATTTGTTCGATTATTATTAAGATAGTACAAAGGGCTATAAGTAATCCTATTACTGTATTTATAATACCGCCGGTTAGATTAAAACTACCCTTTGCCATGGTTATTGAATAAATAATTACTACTAATAAACTTAAAAAGTATAAGCCAAGATAAATTGCCGCTACCTTTTTAATTTTTTCTTTCTCATGTTCAATAAAGTAAACTGCGGTCGGGATGCTGATAAAAACAAGTGATCTAAAAATAGCAAAAATGAAGTAGCCAACATTATCTATTGATTGAATATTTGTGAAAAAAGACATTAGAACGAAGAAAGAGCATAAAATAACGATAGACGGCGGCTCGCTTAGTTTTAGAAAAGTTTTTTTATCTTTATTATCCATATAATTACCTCCTAGGGAAATATATGCGATTACTTTTAAAAATATTAAAAATAATATATAATAAATCAACCAAGAAGATAAAATAAGATAAGGGGATGTAAGTATGAGGAAATATGGAAAAATAATAATTCTTTTTCTTACCTTGGTATTGAACGGGTGTTTTAACCCGTTTACATATTTTGAAAATAATGAGGAGTGTGACTGTGAGGTAACAAGGTTAAACACCACGGTAAGGGGTACAGTTAGTGAAGAAGAGTTAACTAAGGTTTATGAAGATACAGTGAAAAGTACTGTTACAGTATTCGTATCAGATTCACTAAATCAGTTAGCCAGTACTGGTAGCGGTGTGGTTATTGGTGAGAGTGAAGTTGGAGATCGTGCATATATTTACACCAACGCACATGTTGTTAGTGCGACATCTCCGGTAATTGAAGTTGTTTTCTATAACAATATTAGAGTTAGTGCTACTTTAGTGGCAAAAGATGACCGCGAGGATGTAGCGGTCATAAGTGTTAAAGCGAGTAATAACTATGAAGTAGCTGTTATTGGTAGTAGTGATAATCTAAAAGTCGGACAAAGTGTACTAGCTATTGGCTCACCTCTGGGGTTAAACTATTCCAACACCCTAACCACAGGAATAGTTTCGGGTTTGAATGTTAAGGTAAGTGCGAATGTTAATAAAGAGAGTGTAAATATGTACATGATTCAAATTGATGCTGCTTTAAACCCTGGTAACAGCGGGGGACCACTTTTTAATATTTATGGAGAACTTATTGGTATCAATACCCTGAAAATTGTCTTGACTGAGTCGGGTGATGATGTTGAGAGTTTTAACTTTTCAATCCCGATAGACCACTTCCAGTTAGTGGCTAAGACTATAGTAGAAGATAAAATAGAATATAAAAGACCGCTTATAGGCATTACTGTAATAGATATAAGTTCAATTAGTTTAAGTGAGAGAAAAAGACTTAATATAACTGAGGAGATTGGTCTTTACATAGATTCGGTTATTGCTAGGGGTCCGAGTGATCCATATCTAAAGAAGGGAAATGTTATAGTTGGTATTAATGGTAGGAAAACTAGTAATATGAATGAATTTGCTGCGGTTCTAAATAAATATATGCCAGGTGATTGTATTGAAGTGGACCTAATTAAAAACGGGAATATAGAAAGTGTTAAGATAACACTGGGGGCTAGTTAAGGAATGGATGGGAATTTACTTGTTCCTTTATTAATAACTCTAATAGCGGGGCTTTCTACTATGATCGGAGCCCTGATAGTTTTATTTATTAAGAAGGAATCAAAAAAGGCGCTTGCTGCATCACTTAGTTTTGCAGCCGGGGTTATGATAAGCGTTTCGCTAGTTAGTTTATATCCTGCATCCCTAAATGAATTTTTAAAAGATTATGATAAGATTTATGCAGTTATATTGAGTGTCGCCTTCTTAGGTCTTGGAATGTTAGTGTCATGTAAACTCGACTTACTTGTTCCAGAAGGAAAGACAAAAAATGGGGATAAAAATAAAGAGAACAGCAATTTATATAGAGTCGGTTTTATGTCGATGATTGCTATTGCTCTGCATAATTTTCCTGAAGGTATAGCAACATTTATGAGTAGTTACAACGATATAGCGCTTGGCACAACAGTAGCAATAGCGATAACTCTCCACAATATCCCTGAGGGAATAGGTGTTGCTATACCGATTTATCAATCAACGAGAAGTAGGAAGAAGGCGCTGCTGTATACTTTTGTGGCGGGTATTAGTGAACCTATAGGAGCTTTGTTTGCTCTTTTTTTCCTAACGAACTTTATATCTAGTTTCTTGTTAGGTTTCTTATTTTCGTTTATATCTGGGATTATGATCTATATAGCACTTGCTGAACTTCTGCCAGAATCTTATAAACACGGATATGAGAAGCT
>DUOF01000095.1 GCA_012839015.1 bacterium | reverse complement strand
ATTACCTCTAAGTTAGATTACCTAAGCGACTTAGGTATAAATCTTATTTGGGTGTGTCCATTTTATGATAGCCCGATGGATGATAACGGCTATGATGTTAGAGACTACTATAAAGTATCAAAGGATTATGGGACAATCGAAGATGTAGAAAATATGTTAAAAGAAGCACACAAAAGAAATATTAAAGTTATGTTTGACTTAGTTATGAACCATACCTCTGATGAGAACAAATGGTTCATCCAAAGTGAAAATAAACAAAATGGTTATGAATATTTCTACATTTGGGAAAAGCCATTCTTTAATAGAAGGGGTAAAATGAAGCCGCCTACTAACTGGGAGTCAATTTTTGGAGGGAGTGCCTGGAAATACTCTCATAAAAGAAAGGAATACTATCTAAAGTTATTCTCAGACAAAATGCCAGATTTAAATTGGAAGAATCCCAAGGTGTATGGCGAGTTAAGTAAGATGGTCAATTGGTGGATTGATAAGGGGGTAGATGGCTTTAGGATAGACGCTATCGCGCATATTGGCAAAGCACCATACAGGGATGTAATCTTAAAAAGAAACTCTTATAAGAAGTTTAGCAACCTAGATCTCCCGCATCAAATCCTTAACAAGTTCAATGTTCAAATATTTGCAGATAAGCAAATTGCTACTATTGGAGAAATCGGTGGACAACCATCTTTTGAGACTATGTTAAGTTATACTCTTCCTAAAAATAAAGAACTTAATATGATCTTCACCTTTAACCATGTTTACTGTAACAATGCGATAAAGGCGAAAAATGAGAATGAGTTAAAAACTGACATTAGAAAACTAAAGAAAGTTTTACTTGAAAATGAAAAAATGATTGATCAAGGTGGTTGGTTAGGTATTTACTGGACTAATCATGATCACCCTCGATTTGCCAGTTTATATGGAGACAAACAATATAAGTTAGAGAGTATTACCTCTTATGCTTGTGCAATGTATTTTTTACGTGGTACCCCGTTTATTTATAACGGTGAAGAAATAGGAATGAGTAATTATCCTTTTAAAGATGAAACTGACTTTAACGATGTTAATGCTAGGACATTACTAAGAGTGTCAAAAGACACTGAAAAAACACTCAACTATCTTCGTTTAACTTCAAGAGATAACGCCCGTACCCTTATGCAGTGGAACAGTAAAAAGTATGCCGGGTTTAGTGATGCTAAACCATGGTTTAAGCTTAATCCTAACTATAAGGATATTAATGTAGCAGATCAAATTGAAGATAATAACTCTTTGTTAAATCATTATAAAAAGATTATTTCTTTAAGAAGAGAATATCAAGATCTATTAGTGTATGGATCATTTAAAGAAGTAAAAATTAATAAGAATGTATTCTCTTATATTAGAGAAACAGATAATAATGTAAGGTTACAAGTAATAGCAAATTTATCAAACAATGAAATAAGGTGTATATTAAGCAGATATAATAAAGTGCTATATTCAAATTATGAAGAATTAAAAAATGGCAAACTACGACCTTACGAGTGTCTTGTATTAAAACTCTAATTAAAGGAGAAAGGTTCCTATTAAAGGAAACTTTCTATTAGAAAAACATAAGACTATAACTAAACAGGACTAGGAATTTCTATTGTTTCTGGATTCATAGCTACAATTGTCTATGTTATTTTCCATCCCAAACTCTACTCTGCGATTAGCATTATTGTTGTTGCGATTATTCTTGTTATTTAAGTTGTTACGATTTTGCTCATAGTTTTTTTGGTTACGGTGGTTTTTGAAATGATTTTCGCTACCTGCCTCCATGTTGGTGTTACCCCTGTTTTGATTCCTATTCATATTGCTGTTTCTCGATTCATTATTGTTTCTAACATTAAAAAAACTTTCTAAAAATGATCGATTGTTATTGTTGTTATTCATTATTTTTCCTCCAAATTTTTAGCCCGTGATTATTGTTAGTAAATTAAGAATAAGTATACTAATTATTTATTAATTATATTTTTAAAACCATGTTTGAATTATTTAATAACCTTGTCTTTTAAAGTGCTCAATAGTATAATTTTATTAATTGAGTTAATAAATTTAAAGATAATACACTCAAAAATCATCATGAATAGGAGAAATAAGATGAAAAAGAAAATTGATGTTGTAGCAGCGATTATTAAGAAGGATGACAAATACTTTTGTGCTAGAAGACCACTTGGTAAATCGGCCGGGGGAAAATGGGAATTTCCAGGAGGAAAAGTAGATCCAGGGGAAACCAGAGAACAGGCCTTAGTTAGGGAAATAGAAGAAGAATTTGAAAGTAAAATCAAAGTTAATGATTATATAATTACTACAAGACAAGAACTTGAAGACCGTGTATTAGAGTTACACTCTTACACATGTGAACTAATAAGTGGTGATTTAGTATTAAAAGAACATATGGACTCTAAGTGGTTAACTAGGGACGAGTTAAAAAGTTTAGATTGGGCTACTCTAGATATTGAAGTTATAGAAAAAATAGTAGAAAACAATATTTAAATCATTTGGATTTACTATATAAGTTAGTATAATTGGGGATAAAGGAGAAAGATTATGGAAAAGACACTTGTGCTTATTAAACCTGACGCTATGAAGAGAAATTTAATGGGGGAAATTATCTCCATTTACCAAAGGAAGGGTTTAGAAATAACTCATTTAAAGGTTGTTCAACCTTCGCCGGAACTAGTTAAGGAACATTACAAAGAACATGAAGGGAAACCATTTTTTAATAACCTAGTTGAGTTTTTGACTAGTTACCGTGTTTGTGCTTTTGTAATTGAAGGTGAGCGTGTCATTGAGACAGTTAGGAAATTAAATGGCGCTACTGATCCTTTAGAAGCAGAGCTGGGAACAATAAGGGGTAAGTATGCAATTCACAAATCTTATAATGTGGTACACGCCTCTGACTCGGTAGAGAGCGCCAATAGAGAAATCGCACTCTGGTTTCCAGAGATTTAAGTTATACTAGGAGATGAGGAAATGGGTTTTTTCAAGAGCGATGAAAGAGAATTAATATTAGAGAATGTCGAAGAAGTAAAAGAGTTCGCCTTGGATGGTGATCCTATATCTCAATTTTACCTAGGAATTTATTATGCAAATCCTACCTCTGATGAACATAGTATGATCAAAGCTTTTGATTGGTTTTTGAAGTCAGCAGAACAAGGCTTTGAAAGCGCCCAATGTAATGTTGGCGTTTGTTACGCCAACGGGCTAGGAACAAAACAAGACTATTCTAAAGCTATATATTGGTTTTTAAAGGCTGCAGCTAAGAATAATGAAGATGGTCTTATCAACCTTGGTTATAGTTACTACCGTGGAAACGGTGTTAAGCAAGACTATAAGAAGGCTATTTATTGGTGTAACCGCGCAGTTGAACTAGGAGACTCGGATGCCGAATTTATCCTGGGTCTTTGTTATTATAATGGTACCGGTACTGA
The DNA here is from genome assembly GCA_012839015.1 of bacterium. Lineage (GTDB taxonomy): Bacteria > Bacillota_I > Bacilli_A > RFN20 > DUOF01 > DUOF01. The sequence goes on along the minus strand of DUOF01000095.1, from coordinate 633 downwards.
AAGAGACTTTGAGCAATCATTCAGACACTTTTACAGTGCTGCTAGGGATGGACACGCTGAAGCTTGTTACAATGTAGCTTTTTGCTATGAAAATGGTATTGGTGTAAAACTAAATAATAAGAAAGCCTTAGAATGGTACAAAAGGAGTGCTGATCTAGGTAATGGTCGTGCCTATGCGCGACTAGGAGTCTACTACTTTGAAAAAAACAGTGAAAAAGACGCTTTTGCTTGTTTCACTCTAGGAGCCAAGAATGATAATACAAAGGCCTTGTACTACTTGGCCTTATGCCATGAAATGGGGATAGGCTGTCAAATCGATCAGGAAAGAGCCTTTGAATTTTATAAGAGGGCTGCCAAAGAGGGAGATGAAGATGCAATCTATCGTTTGGCTCTTTGTTATGAAAATGGTGTAGGAGTAGAAGAAGATAGTAAACTAGCCTATAAATACACGCAAAAGGCCGCCATTCTAGGGCACTATGAGGCTATTAATAATTTATTCAAGTATCACCTTAATGGTTATGGTGTTAAAAAAGACCATAAGAAGGCAGTCGATTTATTATTAAATAACTTACAGGAGACTAACTATATAGCTAGATATAATCTTTCTATGTGTTATGCCACGGGCATTGGTGT
>DUOF01000094.1 GCA_012839015.1 bacterium | reverse complement strand
TCTAGTTGGAAGGACTGTCGAAGATTTAACAGTAGTTACTTTAGACAGCGGACTTAAGACTTGTAGGATGGTAATTGCTGTTCAAAGAGGTTTTAAGAATCAAGATGGTGAGTATGATGTGGACTTTATTCCAGTTGTACTGTGGGATGGGATTGCCGAGGCAGTCGCAAGCAACTGTAAGAAAGGTTCGGTTGTTGGAGTAAAAGGAAGAATTCAGGTTAGACAAATAGAAGTTAAGGATATTAAACTTAACATTCTTGAAGTTATTGGTGAAAGGGTTTCTTTTATTAATATTAAAAGACCAGATCCGTTAGAATCAGTATAATAATTCTTTCTAATTATTTCATTTAAAAACTATACTCACAAATAAAACTCAAGAGGGGTTTTCTCTTTTGAGTTTTTTTCATTTGACAAATTCTCGCTTTTATAGTAGTATACTAAAGGTGATAAGATGGGTAAGGATGTATTTGTAATTCTTAATTTTGGAAGTGAAACTGAAGATTACTTAAAAGGGGTTGTGAAAGATAGTTTTCCTATCTACGACCTTCTTTCAAAGCCACATCTTACTTTAGTTCATTATCCCAAAATCAACTTAAAAAAATTAATAAAACATACTGATGAGTTTATGAAAGCAAGACAAGGTTTAGAAGTAGTGCTAAAGATTAATCGCTTAGAGTATTTAACGCTTGAGACTGTTGTTTGTTTTCCTGACTTTTCTAGTGATTTATTAAAACTATATAGGGAATATACAGAAAAATTTAAAGATAAAGCAGAATTTTATACAACAGAAGATGAATGGAAACCTCATATTACTTTATATAAAGGACCAGCTGCCCAAATTATTATGGGCAATTTAGCAGAAAATTTTCAACCTTTTAGAGTAAGACTAAAAAGATTGGAACTTTCAGTAAATAATAAAGGTAATTTTGAGATCGTTTATTCAAAAGAGTTTTAAGATTATACTTGCAATTTCAAAGGGATTATAGTATAATGTTAATACTTGCAGGTATAGTATAAGGGCTATTATGTCGCGTTGCCAACGCGAAGATACGGGTTCGAATCCCGTTACTTGCTCCATATTAAATTATATTGTTTTGGTACAAGAGTATCAAAACTTTTTTTATTTGAAGATATAACGATAAAACGTTATTAAACAAATATTTATAGTAAAATAAACACCTATAATTGATATAATACACCTAAATTAGAGACATGAGGTAATAAAAAGATGGGAAAAACAGCTATTTAGGGCAATATTATGAATGGATTTCATAGTTTTTGGAAAAAAAGTATTGATTTTTTTAATTAATAGTAGTATAATTTTTATGTGGAAACGCAATTAGTCCACGAAATAAGTAGGGATAATGTCTATTTTCTATTAATTTTCATAAAATGACTTGACTTTATTAATAATAAGTGATATAATTATAAAAATTAATAGAACAAAATCGAAGCGTTTTCATAAAAGTGCAATAGAGTATAGAAAATATAAGACAAAGGAGGAATTTTCTTTATGAAAGAGCAAAAGCAGAAAGCAAATAAAACTTTTAAGGAAGTAATGCTTATGGTAGTGCCAGCAAAATATGCTTGGCTTAGTTTAGGGGTATTATCAACGATAATAC
>DUOF01000093.1 GCA_012839015.1 bacterium | reverse complement strand
TTTTATGTTTCAGTTTGGAGAAATTACGACAGCTATTAAAGGTGACACTAATATAGTTGATTTAACAGATAATACTTTTAAGCCTAATATGATAGGAGAGTTTACAGTTCTTTTTGGGGACGGTGATGAGACTAAAGAATTAGTTGTTAAAGTTATTGATCAAATAAGTTCTTTTGGATTTGAAGGTGGTTATTCTTTATATAGAGACGAAATAACATCACCTACTAATAAATTTATGAATCACAATATTGAATATGAAATAGGTTATGGTGATTACTTTAATTTACCTCTTTATATAGAAAACTTTAATTATAAATCAATTAGTGAATTTGAAATGGCTATCAATTTACAAATTTTAATTGATGGAGTTTATACAGATGTTAGTGATATTAATATATATTTAGAGAATCAAGTGTATAATGAGGCTTCCTTTAAATTTACTCCTGAAGCTGAAGGAAACAAGTTTAAAATGAAAGTAAGTGCACTTTATCAACCATCTCAAAATGTTAGTTTAGAATTTGTAGTAAATAACGGAGTTAACGTTAATAATCATGAAGAATTATCCTTGGCTTATCAAGATATTGGTGTTTCTAAAATCAATATTCACAATCAAATAGATGTCATCGTAGATGAAAGACATTTATATGAAGGTGCATTAAACTCTTCTTTAAATGGTTCTCTTATTAATGAGTATACTAGAGTAGATAACCCAGGTAATATTGATCACAATAAAACTGGACATATCTATTTTAGAGATGCTAGCTACGGTGATATTACAATTATAGGTAACTTACAAACGATTGATGGCGGGGATTTACCGCTAATCAAGAAACATAGTGGTGATAATGCTTATACAAAGAATGATATTATTTTAGGCGAAGGTACCCATATTAATGTTCAAACGTCTATTTTTAGATTTACTGGTGAACACGATGCTTCATTTTCTATGAAAAATCTAGAGATAATTGGCAATACTTATAGATCCGACAGTACTTTAGATTCTGGTGGAGTACATCTAGTTTATGTTACTACTAAAGGAGAAGCTTACTTTAATAACCTTAATTTATCTCAAGCAGTTTTCGGTTTATTTTTAACAAGTAATACACCAATTAACTATGCAGAAAATTTAATTATTTTTGAAACCTACAATAGTGCTATTAATTTATGGGGTGCTAATTTAGATATTAGAAATTCACTTTTAAGTAATAGCGGTGGTCCTACTATTCAATTAATTGATGATGAAAGTGACGCTTATGATCCACTTGATAAAGATAACCTTAATAATGATCCATTCTTATTTGTGGATCAATTCACTATTGACAATATTCAAAACCGGGTTACTGGTCAAGGAGGATGGTTTAAAGGATTTGGTATGGACGGAATTGTCCCTGGATTAAAGGCTGGTATAAATCAAAAAGTTATAGAACTTTTTGGTAAAACTCTTTATAAAATGGAAGTTGGAGGAGAAGTAGTTAACTTTAAACTAATGATCCAAAGTGATAACCCTGTAACAGGTAGTAATCCAACCCCTCAAGGTCATGTATTTATCACTGATGGTGAAGCTATAACACATAGTCATTATCCTGCAGGATTCACTGATTTACTTCCCCCAGGTGAGGATGCGTTTATAAACCCGTTAGACATGGATTTTCAATCAACGCTTGATTATATAGAAGCCGCAATAATTATGGCCACATATGGTCCTGAGGCTTTAAATCAAGACCAATCAACTCTACTACAAACTTATAACACTTTACACAGCAGTAATATTGCTGAAATAGTTATGAAGATGCCTCCGCTTACATCTCAAGTAACTATTTTCCTTGAGTGGATGACACCATAATTACTAATTGTTGGTATAAAAAAAGCATATCAAATTGATATGCTTTTTTATTATAATTAATCTATTAACTAAGACTCTCTACACTACCAATAAATAAAGGAATATTATCACTCGAAGTGATGATAAACATAAATGGTCGATTAAGTTTAAAGG
>DUOF01000092.1 GCA_012839015.1 bacterium | reverse complement strand
TATCATTATGGATTAGAGCGTTAAGCTCTACTACCGTTATCTTTAATTGAGAGAAAACATTCATGATTTCTATAAGTAGATTACTTCTATCTGAGGCCCTGATAATTATATCGACCTGATGAAGGATGTTATTAACAATATTTTCATCCCAACTTACTTCAATAAGACGGCTATTTTCTCCTTCGATAGTAGCACATGAACTCTGGTGTATCCTAACACCTTTCCCTCGAGATACATAACCAATAATCTCATCCCCTGGAATCGGGTTACAACAATTGGCTAAAGTAACCTTAATATTATCAATACCTTTAACAATAATACCTTCTTTACTAGGTCTTGATATCTCTTTTTTCTTAAACTCAAAGGTAGGAGTCTTGGTTTGTCCAAGTCTAGTCCTAACCTTTTCGATAAGACTTGTCGCACTTACAGTGCGATTAGCCACACTCATATACAGGTCTTCTAGTTTAGAAACACCGTAATTCTTTAAGAAATTAACATCTTCCAACACACCTAAAACATCTTTTACATCAATATTTTTATTTCTTACTTCTTCACTTACTAACTCTTTACCACGATCAATTATCTGTTGTCTAAATTCTTCTTTATCTTTTTGTAGAAGTGCCTTTTTTATTTGGTTCTTAGCTAGTGAAGTTTTAACAAATTGAAGCCAGTTGTTAGAAGGCAGGGTATGTAACTTTGAAGTCTTGATAACAACGACATCCCCGGTCTTTAATTCCTTATTTAAAGGCACCATAATTCCGTTGACTAGAGCACCAACGCAGGAATGACCAACATTACTATGGATTCGATAGGCAAAGTCAATCGGGGTGGATCCTACCGGTAAGTCAATAACCTTCCCTCTAGGAGACATGACGTATATATCAGCCTCAAAGATATCTTTTTTTAGATTCTCAACTTGCTCATTACTCTCCTTATTTAAGACATCAGAAGAGATATAATCTCTAAACCAGTGTAGCTGTTCATCGATTTGTTTTTGGGCCTTTAGACTCGTTCCTTCTTTGTATTTCCAGTGCGCAGCAATACCCTTTTCAGCGATATCATCCATTTCTCTCGTTCTTATTTGAATCTCATAAATATTATCATCGCTTCCAATTACGCTAGTATGGAGTGATTGATACATGTTTGGTTTAGGTACAGCGATATAGTCTTTGAATCTGCCAGGGACTGGCTTATAAACAGCGTGAATATATCCTAAAACTTCATAGCAGTTAACTTCAGTTTTAGTAATAATTCTAAGCGCTAACAAGTCATAAACCTCATCAAAAGTTAATTTCTTGTTCTTCATTTTATTATAGATACTATAGATCTGTTTAGGACGTCCACTAATACTATAAAATTCAATCTCATTATCATTTAATAGCTTAGTTAACTGTCTTTTCATCTCTTCGATAGTTTCTATTCTCTCTTCTTCCTTTTGTTTAAGAGATTTTTGAATGTATAAATACATATCATTATCTAAATAGAAAAGCGATTTATTCTCCAGTTTACTCTTTAGTTTAAACATACCTAATCGGTGTGCTAAAGGAGCATAAATATCTAGTGTTTCTTTTGAGACATTTTCTCTAAATTCTTGGTTAAATAAGTTTAGATAACCCATCAAGGTTTCTTGAATCACCAGTCTTATAATGATTACTTTATAGTCTTTAGCTAAGGCAACAAAGATCTTTCTAAAGTTTTCATTATCTATTTCATAATTAGTTAGTTTCTTTACATTATCAATTTTTCTAAGAGCACTTACCATGGTTAAGACCTCTTTAGAAAACTTATCCTCGATTAATTTATTTTCATTTTCGTTTAAGTTATATAAAAGAGCACTTATAAGAGTGTTTGGTTCACTTTGCATTTTGGCAAGTGAGAGACAAACATCTAAGACAAAATCATTTAAACTGATTTTATCTAAAATGAATCGATCTTGAAATTTAGTTTTAATTAGTTCAAGAGCATCTCTTATTAGTAAAAGAGCCTGTTCATCTTTAATATAATTACTAGTTTCACTTATTAGCAAAGACTCTTTATTCATAATATCACTCCTTCTTCAATTATAACTGTTTTTTATTGTTTGTTGAGACTTCTTGGATAAGTTTTAGCAATCTTTCCACTTAATGAATCTTGATAATAATCATTTTTATCTAAAGTAAAGACAAAGTCATAGCTAGAAGACTCATCGACTATGTCGCCTTTAGAAAAGGCTACTAGTGAGGCTTTAGGGTTTAAAGTACAAAGCAAGTGTTTACCATCTTTACTCTTTTTAACCTTAGAAGAATCTATGTCCTTAATGATAAACAAAGGTTCTTCATTTGCCTCTCCAAAAGGGCCATACTCCCTTAATTGTAAATAAGCTTTATAAGTTAGTTCATCTTCAGTTACTCTTATAACCCTAGATTGTACCTGCTCTATTTCGATATTTTCTAAATAGCTATTACAGGCATCCTTAAATGATTCAATTTTAGATTCTTCAATGCTAAGTCCTGCTGCAGATTCATGTCCACCATAGGTTATTAAGAATTCTTTTGTATGTTGCAAAAGAAGAGCCAGGTTAACTCCT
>DUOF01000091.1 GCA_012839015.1 bacterium | reverse complement strand
GGCGACATCTTTGATCTTGTCTGCAATAGCAATTTTATAAAAACCAAAGTGTTCTACAAGATAATCTGCTACCGTATCTTTGCCTGCTCGTTGCCTACCTGTAAGGAATACAATTTTCCTGTTCATTATTTTCAGGCATGGAGACTCGTGACTTTAGTCATGAGAGGAAATGCCCATCCTCCTTTCGATTAGAAAACCACTTCTTGACTACAATAACTTTAAATATTTGCAATTAGCACTCCTATGAACCACTGTTCCATCAAGCTTCCTCAAGTCAAAATAACCACTACTGCGTCTACCAAATATAAAACACTCTTGATTATCATACATAACCTTATCAAATAACCTGAATCCTTTGACTAAATATGGGGCTTGGTTTAGTTTCTTTTTACCTCCCTTTGAAATATTAGCCTTATGAATTTGTCTATTATGTTTTCTAACCTTTTTAATATAATACCAGTTGTCTAATCTTTTTACCGTGGGATTCCCTGTAATACATAATGCATCTGTCCTATGACTCTTTGGCAACTTATTGGTAATCCTAGTATTTTTAGTGATATACCCATAAGTCATTTTTATATTGGGGTACAGGTCTTTGAGTTTATTGTAGAAAGTCCACCTCATAATTCCCATAAAGGTAGCATCTTTAAACGATTGACCTCTTTTAGCTTTAAGATTGATTTGACCATCATGATAGGCTTCGTGACAGGTGTTACAAAGAGTTATCAGGTTATTGGGTGCATCACCACCTACTTTCCTAGATTCGATATGATGAACTTCTAAAACAACATCCTTAGACCTTCCTAAGCAATGTTGGCATTTGTGACCATCTCTGTGCAAGACGTATTCCCTTGTGTTCCAAAAACCTAACTGGTCCCCTTGTTGATACTCTGCACCTTCAATTGCAGGATTCTTAATCTTTTGAATATCAAATGATGCTACTTCTACAATAATTTTTGTTATAGGCAATATCTTATGAACGTCATTAATCACCCGTAAGTGAGTATTAATTTTGTGCTCAATAGATGGTGCTAACCAACCTTTATTTTTACTGCTTACCCTGTTTAGAAACCTTGGTTTTCTATACCTCAGCCTACTTCTTCTACTTCTTCTGTTTTGTCTGCGTGTAGCCAATAAGTCTACGATATCATTTCTTAACTCTACTTCTGCTGAAAATAACTCTTGTTTCTCAGTTGTTGCTGATAAGCCAATATATCTACTGCCTGCATCTACTCCTAATGTAATGTCTTGCTTTGTTTCTCCTGTTGCAACTAGTAGCTGGATAGTAAATGGTTCCCTGTTAATAACTTTAGCTTTTCCTTGCTCCAGCAACTTTCTAGCCTTTCTTGGTGTTGTAGGCATCAATGGCTCTTTTTTTTGATTTATGACGTATACTCTCAAGTTACGTCCTCCTTTCAGAGTTAATATCCTTAGACAATGTTAAAATAGTTTGTTATGCTTACCACACTATCCCTACCCATTAGGATTGTTTAATGATAAACCATAGAGCCAAGAACTAGGATAAACATTCTTGGGTATGATGGCTATTTTAACGTAGCTCTCGCTTAGTCTAGTCAATAAGGGCTTTTACAAGCCCGCGACTTCAGTCGTGGGTTATTGACCTTCTTTCCTATCTTCTTTTTCAATTCTTAGAACTTCGAGGTCAATGCTTTTTGGCAAGATTAAAAACTTACCTTCAGGGATTGAACTCTTAAGTACGTCTCTCATAGCAACGAGTTCTCTCGTTGG